>JAPSIX010000237.1 GCA_031178475.1 Microbacterium sp.
CCGCGCGTGCTCGTCGGGTCGGACACCGGCGCCGCGGCGGTGCTCGGACTGCTCGCCCGGGAGGATGCCGCCGACGCCGCGATCGTCGCCGGCCTGCCGGTCGACCTCGAACGCACCCCGGCGGATGCCGAGCGCACCGCCTGCCCCGTGCACCTCGGCGTCCTCCGCGACGCGCGCGTCGAGGAGCACAACCTTCAGGTTCCTGAGCCGGTCGAAGGGCCCTCTCCCGCCGACCTCGCCGCCATCGCCGTCCCGGTGCTCGCCGTGCACGGCGGGGCCGACCCGGTCTCCCCCTTCGCCGACGCCCGCGAGGTCCTCGCCGCCCTCCCGGACCTCGACCTGATCGAGACCGTCGACGGACTGCACGACGCGCTGAACGACCAGTCGCACCGCAGCGTCGCTGCGACCATCGTGCTGTGGCTCGAGCGGCTGCGCGCCGGCGACGTGCGCGCCCCGCTCGTGCGGCCCGCTCTGACGGCATCCGGGGTCGAGGTTCCCGCGTGACCGGATTCGCGACCACGCAGGTGCAGGCAGGGTTCACCGCCGGAAGCGCCGCCTTCGGCGCGGTGCCGCCGATCCACCAGACCGCCGCCTACGAGTTCTCGTCGCTGGAGGAGGCCGCCGACCTGTTCGCGCTGCGACGCGCCGGCATCATCTACAGCCGCAACGCCAGCCCGACGCAGCAGGTGCTCGAAGAGCGCATCGCCGCGCTCGAGGGCGGGGCCAGCGCAGTCGCCGTCGCATCGGGGCAGGCTGCGGTGGCGGTCACGCTGCTCGCCCTCGCCGGGCGCGGCGGGCACATCGTCGCCGCCGACCAGCTGTACGGCGGCACGGTCGATCTGCTGCACGAGACGTTCGACGACTTCGGAATCCCCGTCACCTTCGTCGATCAGGACGATCCCGATGCCTGGCGGGCGGCGATCACGCCGCAGACCCGCGCGCTGTTCGCCGAGACCGTCGCCAACCCGATCGCCCAGGTGCTCGACATCCGTCTCGTCGCCGACATCGCCCACGACGCCGGGGTGCCGCTGGTGGTCGACAGCACCGTCGGCACCCCGGCGCTGATCCGCCCTGGCGAGCACGGCGCCGACTTCGTCGTGCACTCGGCGACGAAGTTCCTCTCCGGCCACGGCACCTCGCTCGGCGGCGTCGTCGTCGACCTCGGCACCTTCGACTTCGGCGCGGAGCCGGATCGCTGGCCCCAGTTCACCGCCCCGTACACCCGATTCGGCGACCTGATCCTGTGGGAGCGTTTCGGATCAGGTCAAGCGTTCGCCGCACTCGCCAAGTCGAAGTACGTGCACGACCTCGGTCCGTCGCTGTCGCCGTTCAACGCCTGGCAGATCCTGCAGGGCATCGAGACCCTGGATCTGCGGGTGGCGCGCCAGTCCGCCAGCGCGCTGGCGATCGCACGGCATCTCGCGCAGCATCCCGCCGTCGCCCGCGTGCACCATCCCGGGCTCGAGGGCAATCCGTGGCACGGGCTCGCCCAGCAGTATCTGCCGAACGGCATCCCGTCGGTGTTCTCCTTCGACCTTGCGGGCCCCGAGCAGGACGCACCGGGACGGATCGCGCGGATCATCGACGAACTGCAGGTCTTCCGCCTGGTCGCGAACATCGGCGACGCGCGCAGTCTCGTCGCACATCCGGCATCCATGACCCATTCGCACCTCACACCCGCTCAACGCGCGGCGGCGGGAATCTCACTCAGCACCGTGCGGCTGTCGGCGGGCATCGAAGACCCCACCGACCTCATCGCCGACCTTGACCGCGCACTCGCGCACGCCTGACTTCCGCCAGAACAGGAGAGCATCATGGCCATCGACCTCGGGTACTGGACGCCGGTGTACGGCGGATTCCTGCGCAACGTGCGCGAGGAGGGCCGGATGGCCGCCACGTGGGAGTACATCCGCGAGGTGTCGGTCAAGGCCGACCGGCTCGGGTTTCACACCACGCTGGTGCCCGAGCTGTACCTGAACGACCGCAAAGGCACCGACGCCCCCAGCCTGGAGGCGTGGTCGCTCTCGGCGGCCATCCTCTCCGCCACCGAGCGCCTGCGGGTGATGACGGCGGTGCGGCCCGGATTCCATCTGCCCGCCGTGCTCGCCAAGACCGTGTCCACCCTCGACAGCATCGCACCGGGACGCGTCGCACTGAACGTCGTCGCGGCGTGGTGGGCCGAGGAGGCTCGGCAGTTCGGGGGCGTCTTCCCGGCGCACGACGAGCGCTACGCCCAGGCGGCCGAGTTCGTCGCCGTGCTCGAAGGCCTGTGGCGTGAGAGCCCGTTCGCGTTCGCCGGCGACCACTACGAACTCGACGGCACGATCGTCGAGCCGAAGCCGTCGTCGCACCCGGTGATCTTCGCCGGCGGCGAGAGCGAAGCGGGGCGCGAGGCGATCGCCGGCTTCGCCGACGCGTACGTCATGCACGGCGGCACCGTCGACGAGGTGCGCGCGAACGTCGCCGACATGAACGCCCGATCCGAGCGGCTGCACGGCAGGCCGATCGCCGAGTTCGGCATGCCGGCGTACGTCATCGTCCGTGACACCGCGGCGGAGGCCGAACGGGAGCTGGAGCGCATCACCACCGTCGACCCGAACTCCCCCGGATACGCGTCGTTCGAGCAGTTCCGGCAGAACTCTCAGCTGTCACTGGAGCTGTCCCGGCGCGAGTACTCCGTCGGCACGCGCGGCCTGCGTCCGAACCTGGTCGGCACCCCGGAACAGGTCGCCGAGCGCATCCACGAGTACGCGGATGCCGGGATCAGCCTTCTGCTCATCCAGGCGTCCCCGCTGGACGAGGAGCTCGACCGCATCGCCGAGCAGCTGTTCCCGCTGGTGCCGCAACGGTC
>JAPSIX010000238.1 GCA_031178475.1 Microbacterium sp.
ACCCTCGAGCAGTCCCTCGCGCTGTGGGAGCGCGGCGAAGCCCTCGCCGCCCGGTGTGAGGAGTGGCTGCTCGGCGCGAAGCGCCGCCTCGACGAGGCCCGCGGCGCAGCATCCGGCGAGGCCGACGAATGAGCAGGCAGCCGCGCATCGTGGCGGAACTCGGGCGCCCCGAGACCCCGCAGGAGGCGGCGGCACGCAAGGCGGAGTCCAGCCGGATCTACCGTTCAAGCCAGACGTTCCGCAATCTCATCGCGGCGCTGATCGTCACGATCGGCGTGGTCGCCGTCATCGTCTTCGCGGTGCCCCGCGGTGAACCGGCCCCGCGGCCCGAGATCGACGTGTCCGCGATCGCGGCCGACGTCTCCGCCACGACCGATCGACCCGTCGTGGTGCCGCGACTGGGCGACGAGTGGCGGGTCAACGCCGCCGGACTCGAGGGTGGCGCTCCCGCCGTGTGGAACATCACGCTCGCCCCGGTCGGAGAACGCGAGCGCGGGTTCGTGCGGATCGCGCAGGCGTTCGGCAGCGACGTCACGTGGGCTCCGCACGTGCTCAACGGCATGGCACCGACCGGTTCGACGCAGATCGACGGACGGGAATGGGACGAGTTCGACCTCGGCTCCCGCGGCGCCGCCAACGTCACCTACGCCCTCGGCATCCAGGCCGGTGCCGACTACGTGCTGCTGTACGGCTCACGGTCACCGGAGTCGACAGCCGAACTCGCCGAGAGCCTGTCCGCGCAGATCGACGACCTTGAGGAGGCCGAATGACCACGACGCTCACTCCCGCTGAGGCCTGGCAGGAGATGCTCGACGGCAACCGCCGGTTCGTGAACGGCTCCCCGCAGCATCCGCACCAGGACGTCGAGCTGCGCCACGAGCTCGCGAACGGCCAGGCGCCGATGGCGACCCTGCTCGGTTGCGCGGACTCGCGCCTCGCCGCCGAGATCATCTTCGACAAGGGACTGGGTGACCTGTTCGTCGTCCGCAACGCCGGGCAGGTGGTCGCGCCCGACGTGATCGGCAGCCTGGAGTATGCGGTCGAGATCCTGAACGTGCCGCTCATCGTCGTGCTCGCCCACGACGCGTGCGGTGCGGTGCGCGCGGCGATCGACGGCACCGCGATCGACGCCGCCCCGCTGCCGCCGAACATCTGGCGTCTCATCGCGCCGATCGTGCCCGCCGCCCGCAAGGTGCTCGCCGAGAACGGCGGCTCCTCACCCGAGGACATCGATCCCGAGGTGGTCGGCCGCGAGCACCTGCGCAACACCGTCGCAGATCTGCTGCAGTCCTCGGAGCTGATCAGCGACGCCGTCGCCGAGGGGCGTCTGGGCATCGTGGGCGCGAACTACCGGCTTGCCGAGGGCACCGCAGTGCCCGTGATCACCGTTGGAATCGACACCGAGGGGCTGGTCCCCGCAGCGCAGGAGGAATCGGAATGACCGACACCGAGTACCGCATCGAGCACGACACCATGGGCGAGGTGCGAGTGCCCGTGAACGCACTGTATGGACCGCAGACGCAGCGCGCCGTGGAGAACTTCCCCATCTCCGGCAAGGGCCTGGAGTCCACTCAGATCGCCGCGCTCGCTCGTATCAAGAAGGCGGCCGCTCTCGCGAACAAGGAGCTCGGCACCCTCGACGCCCAGATCGCCGACGCCATCGCGCAGGCGGCAGACGAGGTGGCATCCGGAAAGCACGACGGCGAGTTCCCGGTCGACACCTACCAGACCGGCTCCGGCACCTCGTCGAACATGAACATGAACGAGGTGCTCGCGACGCTGGCATCCGGCATCCTCGGCGACAAGGTCCACCCGAACGACCACGTCAACGCGTCCCAGTCGTCGAACGACGTCTTCCCCACCTCGGTGCACATCGCCGTCACCCAGGCCCTCATCGACACGCTGATCCCGTCTCTCGATCACCTCGCCGTCGCGCTCGAGGCCAAGGCCGAGCTGTGGAAGGATGCCGTCAAGTCCGGCCGCACCCACCTCATGGACGCCACCCCGGTCACCCTGGGGCAGGAGTTCGGCGGTTACGCGCGCCAGATCCGCCTCGGCATCGAGCGCGTGCAGTCGGCGCTCCCCCGCGTCGCCGAGGTGCCGCTGGGCGGCACCGCCGTCGGCACCGGCATCAACACCCCGCTCGGGTTCCCGCAGAAGGTGATCGAGCTGCTCTCCACCGAGACCGAGCTGCCGATCACCGAGGCGAAGGACCACTTCGAGGCGCAGGCCAACCGCGACGGCCTCGTCGAGACCTCCGGCGCGCTGCGCACCATCGCCGTGTCGCTGACCAAGATCAACAACGACCTGCGCTGGATGGGTTCCGGCCCGAACACCGGCCTCGGCGAGCTGCACATCCCCGACCTTCAGCCGGGCTCGTCGATCATGCCGGGCAAGGTCAACCCGGTCGTGCCCGAGGCCGTACTCATGGTCTGCGCGCGCGTGATCGGCAACGACGCGACGGTGGCGTGGGCCGGCGCATCGGGTTCCTTCGAGCTGAACGTGGCCATCCCGGTGATGGGCACGGCGCTGCTGGAGTCGATCCGCCTGCTGTCGAACGCCGTGCGCGTGCTCGCAGACAAGACCGTCGACGGCCTCGAGGCGAACCTCGAGCGCGCCGCGGCCTTCGCCGGCATGAGCCCGTCGATCGTCACGCCGCTGAACAAGGTCATCGGCTACGAGGCGGCGGCCAAGATCGCCAAGCACTCGGTCGCCAAGGGCATCACCGTGCGCGACGCCGTGATCGATCTCGGCTATGTCGAGCGCGGGGAGATCACGCTCGAACAGCTGGACGAGAAGCTCGACCTGCTGTCCATGACCCACCCGGGCTGATCCC
>JAPSIX010000239.1 GCA_031178475.1 Microbacterium sp.
ATCGTCGCCGGCCCGATCGGCATCGCCTTCGCCACGGTCGTCGCCTACCGCGCGCTCGACCGCGAGGCCACCGCCCGGCAGCGCCTGGTCGACGAGCTCACCGAGACGCAGGCCGACCTGGCTGCCGCCCAGCACCGGGCCGGAGCGCTCGCCGAGCGCGCGCGGCTCTCCCGCGAGATCCACGACTCGATCGGGCAGAGCCTGACCAGCATCAACCTGCTGCTGCAGGCCGCCGAGCAGAGCTGGGACCGCCGGCCGGATGCCGCTCGCGGGCAGGTGAGCACGGCCGCCGAGACGGCCAGGGCCGGCCTCGACGAGGTGCGGCGCGTGGTGCGCGACCTCGCGCCCGGCGAGCTGGACGGCACAGCCGGGTCGCTTCCCGCCGCCATGCAGAAGGTGGTGGCGGATGCCGTACGGCAGGGCCTGCACGTCGAGTTCCGCAGCCACGGAGTACTCGGCGACGTGCCGCTGCCGGTGGCGTCGGCGATCATCCGCACCGTGCGCGGGGCGCTGGCGAACGTCGCCGAGCACGCGAGGGCATCCCGCGCGGTCGTCAGCCTGACCGCGCAGCCCGGCGAGCTGCGGCTCGACATCCGTGACGACGGGGTCGGCTTCGACGCTCGCCCGGAGGCGAGGCGCCACGCGGCCGCGCAGCGTCGGGCGCAGGGTCGAGGACGCGGACTCGACGGGCTCGCCGAGCGGATCGCCGCCGTCGGCGGGACCTTCGACATCGAGAGCGCGCCGGGGGAGGGCACGACGCTGTCGGCCGTCTTCCCGATCACACGAAGGGATGCCGCATGACGCTGCGTCTGGTGCTGGTGGACGACCATCCGGTGGTGCGCGCAGGGGTGCGTGCGCTGATCGAGTCGCGCGACGACCTGCAGGTGGTGGGCGAAGCGGCGGATGCCGCCGAGGCCGTGCGGGTGGTGCAGGCGCAGCATCCGGACGTCGTGCTCATGGATCTCAGTCTCGGCGACGGCGTCGGCGGCATCGAGGCGACCGCGCGGCTGCGCGCCCTCGAACCGGGGCCGGCCGTGCTCGTGCTGACGACGTACGACAGCGAGTCCGACATCCTGCGGGCCCTGGATGCCGGAGCCGCCGGCTACCTGCTGAAGGACGCGCCGCCCGAGCAGCTGTTCGCCGGCATCCACGCCGTCGCCAACGGCGAGCCCGCGCTCGCGCCGTCGGTGGCCGGGGTGCTCATGCGGCGGGCGGCGTCACCGCAGCCGCGGATGACCGAACGCGAGGTCGAGGTGCTCGAGCTGCTCGCCGACGGGCTCGGCAACCGCGAGCTGGCGAAGGCGCTGTTCGTGTCGGAGGCGACCGTGAAGTCGCATCTGTCTCACATCTACGCCAAGCTCGGCGTCGACACCAGGGCGGGGGCGGTCGCGGCGGCGATCGAGCAGCGGATCATCCGGCGGTGAGGCGGGTTGTTCTCGGCAGCCCTACGCCGGGTCGCCGCCCAGCGGCCCCACCGCGGGGATCGGGCCGCCGTCGTCGGCGCCGGTCCTGCGCCAGCGGGCGATCGCGTTTCCCAGGTGGTAGATGAGCAGCGCCGCGACCGTGCCGATGACGATCGCGCCGAGCTGGAAGGCGCCCCAGCCCATCGCGAACCCGGCGATGGCGATCACGAACGAGACGGCGACCGTGTACTGGTTCACCGGCCGCGAGAAGTCGACGCGGTTGTCGACCCAGATCTTGATCCCGATCACGCCGATGAGGCCGTACAGCGCGGTGGTGACACCGCCCAGCACGCCCGCCGGGATCGTGTTGAAGATCACACCGACCTTGGGCGAGAACGCGAGCAGGATCGCCACGATGCCGGCGACCCAGTACGCGGCGGTGGAGTACACCCGGGTCGCCGCCATCACGCCGATGTTCTCGCCGTAGGTGGTCGTGCCCGAGCCTCCGAAGCCGCCCGCGAGCGTCGTCGCGAGGCCGTCGGCGACCAGTGCGCGCCCGGTGTGGGCGTTGATCGATGGGTCCTCGGTCATGGTCGCGACACCGCGCACGTGCCCGACGTTCTCGGCGATCAGCACGAGCACGACCGGCAGGAACATCGGCACGAGCGCCCACGCCGCCGGGTCGCCGACCGCGACGAGGTGGAAGTCGGGCAGCCCGACCCACGCGGCATCCGCCACGTTCGAGAAGTCGACCTGACCGATGATCGCGGCGAAGACGTACCCGACGATCACGCCGAGGAAGATCGAGATGCGGCCGAGGAAGCCGCGGAAGAGCACGCTGAACAGCACCACCGCGACGAGCGTGACCGTGGCGATCTCGGGCTGGAGCTGGAAGTTGTTCCACGCGGCGGGCGCGAGGTTGAAGCCGATCAGCGCCACGATGGAGCCCGCGACCACCGGCGGCATGAGCTTGTCGATCCAACCCGTGCCGACCGCCTGCACCAGGAAGCCGATCGCCGCGAGCAGGATGCCGGCTGCGGCGACGCCCACGAGCGCCTGGGTGATCTGCTCGCCGCTCTCGAGCGGATTGCCGCCGTTCAGCGCAGTGATCGGCGCGATGAAGGCGAACGATGAACCGAGATAGCTGGGCAGCCGGTTGCGGGTGAGCAGCAGGAACAGCAGGGTTCCCAGACCCGAGAACAGCAGGGTGGTGGAGACCGGGAAGCCGGTGAGGATCGGCACCAGGAAGGTCGCGCCGAACATCGCGACCACGTGCTGCGCGCCGATCGCGATCGTGGCCGGCCAGCTCAGCCGCTCTTCGGGCTTGACGACCTGGCCGGGCGCGACGGTACGGCCGTCGCCGTGGATCTGCCACAACGGCATGAGGGCTCCTCGGGATGGGGATGTGGACCGAGGAAAACCCTATCGTTC
>JAPSIX010000054.1 GCA_031178475.1 Microbacterium sp.
GCCGAACGAGGAGGACTGGGACACCCGGTCGTACCTGCGGCACGTGCCCACGGTGTTCGAGGCGGTGCGCAACGAGTTCGGGCCGGAGCTGCCGCTGCTGCACGACGGGCATCATCGGATGACGCCGATCCAGGCGGCGCAGCTGGGCAAGTCGCTGGAGCCGTACGACCTGTTCTGGCTGGAGGACTGCACACCGGCGGAGAACCAGGAAGCGCTGCGCCTGGTGCGCCAGCACACCACGACACCGCTGGCGATAGGAGAGATCTTCAACACGGTGTGGGACTACCAGCAGATCGTCCGAGAGCAGCTCATCGACTACGTCCGCAGCGCGGTGACCCACACCGGCGGCATCACGCACCTGAAGAAGGTTCTCGACTACGCCTCGCAGTACCAGATCAAGTCCGGCATGCACGGCCCGACCGACATCTCGCCGGTGGGGATGGCGGCGGCGATGCACCTGGGACTGGCGATCCACAACTTCGGCATCCAGGAGTACATGCAGCACGGCGCGAAGACCGACCAGGTCTTCCAGCAGTCGTTCACCTGGCGGGACGGCATGCTCCACCCCGGGGACAAGCCGGGGCTGGGCGTCGAGCTCGATGTCGACGAGGCGGGCCGCTACCCCTACGTGCAGGCCTACCTGCCCTACAACCGTCTCGCCGACGGCACGATCCACGACTGGTGACCCCGCGGGATCGACACGACGGGTTCGCGTCGACCTCATTGTCCGAGACCGCATACCGGATGTCGGTGGCGGTGATTAACGTATCGGGCATGGATGCTACCCAGACACTGCGGCCGGAAACCGCAGCAGACGTCGCCGCCCTCGTGCGGCAGGCACAGGCGGGCCGTCAGCCCGTCACCGTGATCGCCGGCGGTCACGGACCCTGGTCGCACGCCCCCGCCGAGGGTGTGCGCATCGATCTGTCGGCACTCTCCGACATCCAGGTCGACGGCACACTCGTCGGTGTGGGCGGCGGGGCCACCTGGGGAGCGGTCGCCGACGCGCTCACCGAACACCGCCTCGCCATCAGCTCGGGCGACACCCGCAGCGTCGGCGTCGGGGGACTCGTCCTCGGCGGCGGCATCGGCTGGATGGTTCGAGCCTGGGGACTCGCTTGCGATCAGCTGGTCGGGGCGCAGGTCGTCACGGCATCCGGCGACATCGTCGAGACCTCGGCACGCGAGAACCCCGACCTGTTCTGGGCGCTGCGCGGCGGGGGCGGCAACTTCGGGATCGTCACACGGTTCGACTTCGCAGCGCACCCGCTGCCAGGCATCGCGTTCGGCGAGTACATCATCGGCGACCACACCGACCGTGCCACGGTGCTCCGCACTCTGCGCGACGTGCTGCGGGACGCACCACGTCAGCTGACGGTGACGTACATGGACGTGCCGGCCATGGATCCCAGTGCCCCGGCCGGCGCCCGCCTCTCAGCGGCGTGGGCCGGCGCCGACGCCGACGCGCTGCGGCACGTGCTCGCACCCGTGACCGACATCGTCGGCGTGGTGGGAGAGGTCACCTCCCCGGACTACCGCGACATCCTCGCGGAGATGCCGCCCGCCGACCCGGATGCAGCGCCTCCGGGGTTTCTCGGTGGGAACGGGCTGTTCGGCGAGCTCGGCGACGAGCTCATCGACCGGCTGGTCGCGTTCCGCTCGGGTCACCCTGCGTCGGTGATCTTCCTGCGGTCGCTGGGAGGCGCGTTCGGCGAGGTGGCACAGGAAGACACCGCGTTCCCCGCACGCGAGGCGACGTGGTTCGTGATGGCCGGCGGGTTCGACGTGCCGGGCATGCTCGACGACACCCTCCGCGCGGCGATCCTCGCCGATGCGGATGCGATCGCGGCCGGACGCCTTGCGGAGTACGGCAACTTCCTGCCCGCTGAGCGGCCGGATGCCGTGCCGGGGATGTTCACGGACGCGGCGTACGCGCGACTGCGCGAGCTGAAGGCGAAGTGGGACCCGCAGAACATCTTCCGCCGCAACCACAACATCATCGCCTGAGTTCGACCGAGCTTGTCGAACGGGCCCGGTCGAACTCTGTGCGCGAGGCGCGTGGCGATCAGTGCGTGTCGGTGGCCGGGATCTCGGTGCGGTCTGCGGACCACAGGGTGTGGAAGGTTCCCGACTTGTCGATGCGACGGTAGGTGTGCGCTCCGAAGAAGTCGCGCTGGCCCTGCACGAGCGCTGCGGGGAGCCGGTCGGCGCGGATGCCGTCGTAGTACGACAGCGACGACGAGAACGCGGGGGCGGGGATGCCGGCCTGTGCAGCGGCGACCACGACGCGCCGCCATGCGGCCTGGGCACCGGTGAGCGCCTCGGCGAAGTAGGGCGAGGCCATCAGCAGCGGCAGCTCCGGTGCCTCTGCGTAGGCGTCGGAGATGCGGTTGAGGAACTGGGCGCGGATGATGCAGCCGGCGCGCCAGATCTTCGCGATGGCGCCGAGGTCGATCTTCCAGTCGTACTCGGCTGCGCCGGCGCGGATCTCGTCGAAGCCCTGCGAGTACGCGACGATCTTCGACGCGTAGAGGGCCTGGCGGACGTCCTCGATGAACACGTCGTGCTGATCGGCGGGAACCGTGAACTGCTCGGCCGGACCGGGCAGAGCGGCGGCGACCTCGCGCTGCTCGGGCCGCGACGACAGTGAGCGGGCGAAGGTGGCTTCGGCGATGCCGGAGACCGGAACTCCCAGCGAGAGCGCGGTCTGCACGGTCCACGCACCGGTGCCCTTGGCTCCAGCCTGGTCGAGGATGACGTCCACCAGCGGCTGTCCGGTCTCGGCATCGACCTGACGCAGCACCTCGGCGGTGATCTCGATCAGGTACGACTCGAGTTCGCCGGTGTTCCACTCGGCGAAGATCTCGGCGATCTCGGCCGGGCTCTTTCCGGTTCCGCGACGGATCAGGTCGTACGCCTCGGCGATGAGCTGCATGTCGGCGTACTCGATGCCGTTGTGCACCATCTTCACGAAGTGGCCGGCGCCATCATGGCCGACGTGCGTGACGCACGGCTCGCCTTCGGCGACGGCGGCAATGGAGCGCAGGATCGGCCCGAGCGTCACCCACGACTCGTCCGAACCGCCCGGCATGATCGACGGTCCGAGCAGCGCGCCCTCCTCGCCGCCCGAGATCCCGGCGCCGACGAAGTTGATGCCGGTCTGGCGCACCGCCCTCTCGCGGCGGATCGTGTCGGGGAAGTAGGCGTTGCCGCCGTCGACGATGATGTCACCGGGCTCGAACACGCGCACCAGCTCGTCGATCACGGCATCCGTGCCGATGCCGGCCTTGACCATGATGATCGCCGTGCGCGGCCGCTGCAGGGTGGCGGCGAACTCCTCATAGCTGGCGGTGGGGATGAAACCCGCCTCCGGGTACAGGTCGATCAGCGTCTGCGTCTTCTCGTGGCTGCGGTTGTAGATCGCGACCTTGTTGCCCTCACGGCTGGCGAGATTACGGGCCAGATTCGACCCCATGACGGCGAGTCCGACGACTCCGATATTGGCTTCGGCTGTGGGCACAGTGCGCTCCTCGATAGCACGGGTGGGACGCTCTCAGCGTACCGTCGCGCGCCACGCGGGAATGCGCGTGTTTCGCCGTCAGTCCTCGCGGTAGCCCGAGCGGCCCATGGCGAACATGGCCGCGAACGCCGACACGACTCCGCAGACGCTGATCGCGCCGATGAGCCAGAAGATCGCGTGTGAGAGGAAGGCACCGTCGAACATGGCATCAGCCTATCGGCCTTTCAGGTACGATGGAGAGGTTCCTCGGCGAGGGATGACGCGCGTGCGCGGACATCCGTTATCGACGCGGCGATGTGAGCCCGGTGGCTTCGCCTCTTCGTGTCCGCGTCCGAGACGCCGATCCACGACCACCGCACGGCCCGTCGCCGTGTGTCCTGAAGGAGAACCGCATGTCCGACCAGAACCGCGTCAGCGCCGAGCGACGCACCGAATTCGGCAAGGGCTTCGCCCGCCGCCTGCGCGCCGCCGGCAAGATCCCCGCCGTCATCTACGGCCACGGCACCGAGCCGGTGCACGTCGCCCTGCCCGGTCATCAGACCGCGCTCATCATCCGCCGCGCCAACGCGCTCATGGAGCTCGACATCGAGGGCACGAGCGAGCTCGCCCTGGTGAAGGACGTGCAGCGCGACCCGGTGCACCAGATCATCGAGCACATCGACCTGCTCGTGGTGAAGAAGGGCGAAAAGGTGTCCATCGACCTGCCCGTCGTCCTCACGGGCGAGTCGTTCGCCGGCACCATCGCGAACCTCGACGCCGCCACCCTGGCCGTCGAGGCCGAGGCCACCCACATCCCCGAGCACGTCGAGGTCAGCGTCGAGGGCCTCGAGGAGGGCGCTCACATCACCGCCGCCGACGTGAAGCTGCCGAAGGGCGTCACACTCGCGGCCGACCCGGAGACCCTCATCGTCGCGATCTCGGTGCCCGCCGCTCCGACCGAGGACGAGACCGCTTCCGAGGAGGCCACCGCGACCCCGGCTGAGGACGCCGCCGCGGAGTGATCCGTCTACCACTGTGGCTGAGGGGGCGCGAGCGATCGCGTCCCCTCGTCGCATCTTCGGATGCTGTGATGACGGGAGACGGTGAAGTGGCATCCACCTGGCTGATCGTGGGCCTCGGCAATCCCGGCCCCCGCTACGAGGCGACCCGTCACAACGTCGGGCAGATGGTCGTCGATGAGCTCGCCCGGCGACGTGGCGAGCGCTTTCGCGAGCACAAGGCGGGAGCGCGCGTCGTTGAGACGTGGCTGCGGCCGGGTCGGGACAAGCTCGTGCTCGTGAAGCCGAACTCCTTCATGAACGTGTCGGGAACCCCCGTCGCCGCTCTCGCCCGGTTCTACTCGGTACCGCCGGAACGCGTCGTCGTCATCCACGACGAGCTGGATATCCCGTTCGACAGCATCCGCCTCAAAGTCGGCGGTGGCCACGGCGGGCACAACGGCGTCCGCGACGTCGCCCGCGCTCTCACCACTGCCGACTTCCCCCGGGTGCGGGCCGGTATCGGCCGACCGCCCGGCCGGCAGGATCCCGCCGACTGGGTACTTTCACCGTTCGGTGCGTCCGAGCGCGAGACCCTGCCGATCTTCGTCTCGGACGCCGCGGATGCCGTGGAGCAGCTGATCGACGAGGGCCTCACGGCCGCACAGCAGAAGCATCACTCACGCGGCTGAACCGCTCCGCTCACGGCACGACGGCGCTGATCCCCCCGGCGGCGAGCAGGACGAACACTGCACCGAAGAAGAGGGCAGGCCCCAGCGCTGACAGCACGATCGCCGCGATCCCCTGGCCGCGTCCGCGGCGCTTCACGGTCGCGACGATGCCCAACACGAAAGCGCACGTGCCGATCACCGTCCCCGCCCAGAACGCGATCTCCGCCCACAGCACCTGTGTGCGCGCGGGGGAGAGGACGGAGAGGTCCGTGGCGCCGGTGGTCGAGATCTCGGTGGTGGGCACGAGGGTGCCGATCTGGAACGCGAGGATGCCGCCGACCACGGGCACGACCACCGCGGCGACCAGCGCGGCGATGAGCGCCACGATGCCGGTGACCGGTGACGCGGGCGGCTCCGCCGGCGGAACGACGAACCCTCCCACTGGCGCCTGGTACCCGCCCACCGGCACCGTGTACGCGCCGGGCGGAGCCTGCGGTACCGCAGGCGGCGGGGCGACCGGTGGTGGCATGGGAGCGGACGGGGGCGGCACGGGCGCGGAGCCGTACGGCGGCTGGATCGGATCGCTCACGGTCTCCTCCTATGAGCCGGGTCAGACCCGCCTGAGCAGGCCGACCCGGTCGTACACGTCGTTGAGTGTGGCGTCGGCGACCGCGTCGGCCTTCGCCGCGTTGGCGGCGAGGATGCGGTCGAGCTCGGCAGGGTCGTCGAGCAGCTCCAGCACGCGCTCGCGCACCGGTCCGAACTCGCCTGTGACGACCTCGGCGAGACCCTTCTTGAAGTCCCCGTACCCGCGACCGGCGTACTCGTCCTCGATCGAGGCCACCTGCCGTCCGGTGAGAGCGGCGTAGATCGTGAGCAGGTTCGACACCCCGGGCTTGGCCTCGCGGTCGTAGCGCACCGAGCCCTCGTTGTCAGTCACGGCGCGCATGATCTTCTTTGCGGTCTTCGACGGATCATCCAGCAGCCACAGCACACCGGCGTCGCTCTCGGCCGACTTCGACATCTTCGACGTCGGGTTCTGCAGGTCGTAGATGCGTGCGGTGTCCTTCTGGATCACCGGCATGGGCACGGTGAACGTCTCACCGAAGCGGGAGTTGAACCGCTCGGCGAGGTCGCGCGTCAGCTCGACGTGCTGCTTCTGGTCGTCGCCGACCGGTACGACCTGAGCCTGGTAGAGCAGGATGTCGGCGGCCATCAGCACCGGGTAGGTGAACAGGCCGACCGAGGTCGAGTCCTGGCCGTACCGCGCCGACTTGTCCTTGAACTGCGTCATCCGGCCGGCCTCGCCGAAACCGGTGATCGTGCTCAGGATCCAGGCCAGTTCGGCGTGCGCGCGCACGTGCGACTGCACATACAGCGTCGACTTGGACGGCTCGATGCCAGCGGCGATGTACTGCGCCGCCGTGCGGCGGGTCTTCTCGCGCAGTTCGGCGGGATCCTGGGCGACCGTGATCGCGTGCAGGTCGACGACCGAGAAGAACGCGTCGTAGGAGGTCTGCAGATCACGCCACTGCAGAAGCGCCCCGATGTAGTTGCCGGCCTGGAGAGAGTCGGCGGAGGGCTGCATTCCGGAGTAGAGGCGTGGTCTGGTCACCCATCAATCCTATGGGGATGCCGGGCGGCATCCGATCTGCCCGATCCGGGTCACCAGGTGTAGTCGACGATCACCGGGGCGTGGTCGCTCCAGCGCTCCGCGTAGGTCGCGGCACGGGCGATCGTGTAGCCGGTGGCGCGTTCGGCCAGTGCCGACGTGGCCAGGTGATAGTCGATCCGCCAGCCGCTGTCGTTGTCGAACGCCTTTCCGCGCATCGACCACCAGGTGTACGGCCCCGGGATCTCGCCATGGTGGCGGCGTCCGATGTCGACCCAGCCCAGACCCGTGCCGACCGTCCCGTCGACGCAGTCGATCGGCTCGCCCGCCGCGCCCAGGAACCGGTCGAAGTAGGCACGCTCGCGCGGGAGGAACCCCGCCTTGGTGCGGTTGCCGCGCCAGTTCTTGATGTCGAGTTCACGGTGGCCGACGTTCAGGTCGCCGGTGATCAGGGCGAGCGTGTCATCGGCGGCGCTCCACTGCGTCATCCGCATGCTCATCGCGTCGAGGAAGCGCCACTTCTCGTCCTGCCGCGGTGTGTCGGCTTCGCCGGTGTGCACGTACGCGCTGACGATCGTGAGCGGACGATCGCCGAGCAGGAAATCCGCCTCGATCCACCGGCCCTTCGAGTCGAAGTCGGGTTCCCCGAAGTCCGTGCGGCTGGCGAGTGCCGGCGTGCGGCTCGCGATGGCGACTCCGGCGCGGCCTTTGGCCGTGGCCTCGTCATGGACGACGTGCCATTCAGGGAACGCGGCGGCAAGATGCTCGTCCTGGCCGCGCACCTCCTGCACGGTCACGACATCGACCTCAGCGGCGTCCAGCCAGGCGTTCATGCCGTTGCGGACGGCGGCTCGGATGCCGTTGACATTGATGGAGGCGACACGCAGATGGGGCATGATTCCAGCCTAAACGGCGCCTGGGACACCGCCCGACCGGCCGAGCAGGAGCGAGTCAGGAACCACCGCGCAAGATAGCCTGCTTGACCTCGGCGATCGCCTTGGTGACCTCGATGCCGCGCGGGCACGCCTCGGTGCAGTTGAAGGTGGTCCGGCAGCGCCAGACGCCCTCCTTGTCGTTGAGGATGTCGAGGCGCACGTCCGCGGCGTCGTCGCGCGAGTCGAAGATGAAGCGGTGCGCGTTCACGATCGCCGCCGGTCCGAAGTACTGCCCGTCGGTCCAGAACACCGGGCACGAGGACGTGCACGCGGCGCACAGGATGCACTTGGTGGTGTCGTCGAAGATGGCACGATCGACGATGGACTGCTTGCGCTCCTTGCCCTTCTCGGGCTGCGAGTTCGCGATGAGGAACGGCTGCACGTCGCGGTAGGACGCGAAGAACGGCTCCATGTCGACGATCAGGTCCTTCTCCAGCGGCAGACCCTTGATCGCCTCGACGTAGATCGGCTTCGAGATGTCGAGGTCCTTGATCAGCGTCTTGCAGGCGAGCCGGTTGCGGCCGTTGATGCGCATGGCATCCGACCCGCAGATGCCGTGCGCGCAGGAGCGGCGGAAGCTCAGCGAGCCGTCGACCTCCCACTTGATCTTGTGCAGCGCGTCGAGGACGCGGTCGGTCGAGTACAGCTCGACGTCGTAGTCCACCCAGCGCGGCTCCTCATCGACCTCGGGGTCGAAGCGGCGGACGATGAACGTGACGAGGAAGGACTGCACGGGGGAGTCGGCGGCGGGTGCCTCGGCGACGGCGTTCGACATGCTCAGTACTTCCTCTCCATCGGCTGGTAGTTCGTGATGACGACCGGCTTCCAGTCCAGCTTGATGTGATCGCTCGGCGTCGACGAGTGCGGGTCGCCCGTCAGGTACGCCATGGTGTGCTTCATGTACTTCTCGTCGTCCCGCTTGGGGAAGTCGTCGCGCATGTGTCCGCCACGGCTCTCCTCGCGGTTCTGCGCCGCGTAGACGACGACCTCCGCGATGTCGAGCAGGAACCCGAGCTCGACGGCCTCGAGCAGGTCGGTGTTGTACCGGCGACCCTTGTCGTCGACGTGCACGTTGCGGTACCGGTCGCGAAGCTCCTTGATGACACCCAGGACGTGCTCGAGCGAGTCGTGCGTGCGGAACACCTGCGCGCCCTTGTCCATCTCGTCCTGCAGGGTCTTGCGCAGCACCGCGATGCGCTCGGTGCCCGGGTTGCTGCGCAGGCCCTCGATCATCTCGCGCACCTCGGCCGCGGGGTCCTCGGGCAGGGGCACGAAGTCGGCGGTCTTGGCGTACTCGACCGCGTTGCGGCCGGCGCGCTTGCCGAACACGTTGATGTCGAGCAGCGAGTTCGTGCCGAGCCGGTTCGCGCCGTGCACCGAGACGCACGCGCACTCGCCGGCGGCGTACAGACCAGGCACAACGGTGGTGTTGTCGGCCAGCACCTCGGCGTCGTTGTTCGTCGGGATGCCCCCCATCGCGTAGTGGGCGGTGGGCATGACCGGCACGGGCTCGACGACCGGGTCGACGCCCAGATACGTGCGGGCGAACTCGGTGATGTCGGGGAGCTTGGTCTCGAGCACCTCGGCGCCCAGGTGCGTGCAGTCGAGGAGCACGTAGTCCTTGTCGGGGCCGGCACCGCGGCCCTCGGCGACCTCCTGCACCATGCAGCGGGCGACGATGTCGCGCGGCGCGAGGTCCTTGATGGTCGGGGCGTAGCGCTCCATGAAGCGCTCACCGGATGCGTTGCGCAGGATCGCGCCCTCGCCTCGCGCTCCCTCGGTCAGCAGGATGCCGAGTCCGGCGAGGCCGGTCGGGTGGAACTGGAAGAACTCCAGGTCCTCCAGCGGCAGGCCCTTGCGCCAGACGATGCCGACTCCGTCGCCGGTGAGGGTGTGCGCGTTCGAGGTGGTCTTGAAGATCTTGCCGAAGCCGCCGGTGGCGAAGATGACCGCCTTCGACTGGAACACGTGCAGGTCGCCGGTGGCCAGTTCGTACGCGACGACGCCCGCGATCTGCGTGCCGCCCGCGGCATCCTTCACGGTGATCAGGTCGAGGACGTAGAACTCGTTGAAGAAGTTGATACCGAGCTTGACGCAGTTCTGGAACAGCGTCTGCAGGATCATGTGGCCGGTGCGGTCGGCCGCGTAGCAGGCACGACGCACGGGCGACTTGCCGTGCTCGGCGGTGTGCCCGCCGAAGCGGCGCTGGTCGATCTTGCCCTCGGGGGTGCGGTTGAACGGCAGGCCCATGTTCTCGAGGTCGATGACCGCGTCGATCGCCTCTTTGGCGAGGATCTCCGCGGCATCCTGGTCGACGAGGTAGTCGCCGCCCTTCACCGTGTCGAAGGTGTGCCACTCCCAGGAGTCCTCTTCGACGTTCGCGAGCGCCGCCGCCATGCCGCCCTGCGCCGCGCCGGTGTGCGACCGGGTCGGGTAGAGCTTCGAGATGACGGCCGTCTTCGCTCCGGGACCGGCCTCGATGGCCGCCCGCATCCCGGCGCCTCCGGCGCCCACGATGACGACGTCGAACTGGTGGTAGTGCACGCCGTCGCGCACGACGGAGTCCTGGGTCTGCGTGGTCACTCGTATGCCTCTTCTTCTCAGTTGCCCAGAGCCTGGCAGGTCTCCCACATGGCGCCGTCCTCGAAGACACCGCTGCACGGGTCGAAGGTGAACACCACCAGGGTGCCGAGGATGATCAGCAGGGCGGCGGCGAGGCCGAGCGCCCACACCAGCGCCTTGCGCGCCTTCTCATGGGTGACGTAGTCGTTGACGATCGTGCGCATGCCGTTCGCGCCGTGGATGAGCGCCAGCCAGAGCATCAGCACGTCCCACCACTGCCAGAACGGGCTGGCGAACTTGCCTGCCACGAAGGCGAAGTCGAGGGCGTGGATGCCGTCGCCGACCATCAGGTTCACGAAGAGGTGACCGAAGATGAGCACGACGAGCAGCACACCAGAGGCGCGCATGAACAGCCAGCCCCACTTCTCGAGGTTGAACCCGCGTGAGCGACGCGGTTCGAAGGCCGCAGCCGACATCAGTGACCCCCTCCGAGACCGGCGAACGCGAGCGACAGGTGGCGGGGCACGAAGCCGGCCATGATCACGGCCCACACGCCGATGACGATCCAGAACAGCTGGCGCTGGTACTGCGCACCCTTCGACCAGAAGTCGACCACGATGATGCGCAGGCCGTTCATCGCGTGGAAGGCGATGCCGGCGACGAGCACGACCTCGCCGAGCGCCATGATCGGGTTCTTGTAGGTGCCGATCACCGCGTCGTACGCCTCGGGGGAGACCCGGATCAGCGCGGTGTCGAGCACGTGCACCAGAAGGAAGAAGAAGATGGCGACCCCGGTGATGCGGTGAAGCACCCACGACCACATGCCTTCGCG
>JAPSIX010000240.1 GCA_031178475.1 Microbacterium sp.
CATCGTTCACCAACGGGGTGCCGCGCTGGCTGAGCGGCAAGGGCAAGGGGTGGGTGACCGCGGAGTACGCCATGCTGCCGCGTGCGACGAACAGCCGCAACGACCGGGAGAGCGTGAAGGGCCGCATCGGCGGACGCACCCACGAGATCTCCCGTCTGATCGGGCGAGCTCTGCGCGCCGTGGTCGACACCAAGGCGCTGGGCGAGAACACCATCGTCATCGACTGCGACGTGCTGCAGGCGGACGGCGGCACCCGCACCGCGGCGATCACCGGCGCGTATGTGGCTCTGGCCGACGCGATCGAGTGGGGCCGTGAGAAGAAGTTCATCGGAAAGAACGCGACGCCGCTGCGTGACAGCGTCGCCGCCGTGTCGGTCGGAATCATCGACGGGGAGCCCATGCTCGATCTGGCATACGTCGAAGACGTACGCGCCGAGACCGACATGAACGTCGTCGTCACCGGGCGCGGTCTTTTCGTCGAGGTGCAGGGCACTGCGGAGGGAGCGCCGTTCGACAAGCGGGAGCTCGACGCGCTGGTCGAGCTCGGCGTCGCCGGCTGCGAGACGCTGAAGGGCATCCAGGCGGAGGCGCTGAGCCCTTCGACAAGCTCAGGGACCCAGTCGGGATCCGACCCGTCGACAAGCTCAGGGACCCAGGCATGAGAATCGTCCTCGCCACGCACAACCCGCACAAGGTCGCCGAGTTCCAGCAGATCGTGGCGGCGACCCGGCCGGATCTCGAGGTGGTCGGCTACGACGGTCCCGAGCCGGTCGAGGACGGCGTGACCTTCGCAGAGAATGCGCTGATCAAGGCGCGTGCGGCGGCGAAGCACACCGGCCTGCCCGCGCTCGCCGACGACTCCGGCATCCGGGTGGACGTGCTCGGTGGCTCTCCCGGCGTCTTCTCGGCGTACTGGGCAGGGCAGCACAAGGACGCCGGGGCCAACCTCGACCTGCTGCTCGACCAGCTGCGCGACATCCCCGATCCGCACCGCACCGCCCAGTTCCACTCCACGATCGCGCTGGTCACTCCGCAAGGGCGCGAGCGGGTCGTCGAGGGCATCTGGCCGGGCCGCCTGGCGCACGAGCCGGCAGGCGAAGGCGGCTTCGGCTACGACCCGATCTTCATCCCCGACGGGCAACCCGCAGGGTTCGAGCGCACGGTCGGCGAGTTCACCCCCGAGGAGAAGCAGACGCAGTCGCATCGCGCCCGCGCCTTCGCGGCGCTCGTCCCGCTGCTCGCTGAACTCTGACCGGGCACGGTCCGAACGAAGCTCTGTGGCATCGCGACGACGCTGCAGCCAGTGACGGGAGTAGGCTCCGCGTGTGATCATGCGTCGAGTGCTCCCCGCGCTGCTGCTGGCGGGGCTGCTTGCCGGATGCGCGCCGTCGCCGCCCACGCAATCCCCGACTCCCGATCCGCGCCTCGAATGCGAGGCGGCCGTGGAATCCGTCATCGACGCGGTGGCCGAACTCGTCGCGGATTACGAGGCCCCGCTCGTCGGGCCCGAGCAGCCTCCCTCCGCGACCTCGTCCCCGACGCCGGACACGGACGACGCCGCGACCGCCCCGGATGAGAGGCTCGCGCGGGCAGTCGACGCCGCCCGCCGTATCCGGGCGGAGAAGGGCTGCGCCGCCGGACCCTTCGACGCCGGTCTCGAGGCCGGCCTCGAAGCCATCGAGCCGAAGGGGCCGATGGCGGATGCCGTGCTGCGCCGCACCACGGCCGCGCTGCTCGGTGAAGCCGGCCGTGTCGCGGACGAACACCAGCTGGCGGCCGACGAGGACCTCAGAGACGTGCTCGCCTCAGCGGCGGAGGGCACGACCATCATCCTGCCGGCGGGGACGATCGACTTCGACTCCACGGTCGTCGTGCTGTCGGGGGTCACCCTGCGCGGCGCGGGGAAGGACGTCACGACGATCCGATCGTCCGCGGCCGACGGGGCCTTCATCGTGGCTGCGAACGGGAACGTCAGGCTGGAGGGGCTGACCATTGCCCTGTCCCCGCAGCCGTCCTCGGGAGTGATCGCCGGCTCATCGGCCACGCTCGCCCTCTCCGATGTGCGGGTCAGGGGGGCGCGCGCCGAGAGCGACGGCGCGGGAGGTGCCGGGCTCTATCTCTCCGGCATGGGCTCCGAGGGATCCGGTCGAGGCACCACGCTGGAGGTCACCGACTCGGTGTTCGAAGACAACGCGTGGGTCGGCATCGCGGTCTCCGGCGGTCATCAGGTGAGCGTCGAGTCTTCGGTGTTCATCCGGAACGTCACCGCCGGCATCCTGTTCCTGGACGCATCGACCGGGTCGGTCGCCGACAGCGAGTTCACTGACAACGGCGTCGGGCTGGCCGCGGCGGGGGCCGCCACACCGGTGTGGACCGCGTCCACGATCCGCGGGGGAAGCGTGGGGGCGCAGGTGGACGGCACCGCGGCGCCGGTCATGGAGAACCTGCATATCGCGGGCAGCAGCACGGCCGCCGTGATCTTCGGCGGTGACGCGAGAGGGTGGATCGCGGGGGCGACGTGCGAGGACGTCGAACACGGGATCGTGGTCACCGACACGGCCGCACCGAGTCTGGGTGAGAACGGATGTCCGCTCGCTCGCGGGGGTACCTGACTCGACGCCCGGGCACCTTCCGAGACTCGCCGACGGTGGTTTCGCGATTTTTTTGAGTTTCCTCTATGCTCCAGGCCCGCATGGTGCCATACTGAGCCGGTCAGCGTGCGTGATGGGGATCTCGGGGAACGCGACCGCAATGGGCAGTAATCGAACTGTGCCTGGAGGCGACGATGCGGATGAGGGAGTCCGCTGGAAACG
>JAPSIX010000241.1 GCA_031178475.1 Microbacterium sp.
GACGCCGAGACCATCTACCAGGCGATCGGCCAGGCGCTGCACACCACCACCGCGACCCGGCAGAGCCGCAAGGGCGAGATCTCGACCTGGAAGGCGCACGCCCCGGCCTTCGCCGGCAAGATGGCGGTCGAAGCCGTCGACCGGGCGATGCGCGCTCAGACCTCGCCGTCGCCGATCTATGAGGGTGAGGACGGCGTGATCGCCTGGATGCTCGACGGGCCGGATGCCGCCTACGCGGTGCCCCTGCCCGCCGCCGGCGAGCCCAAGCGCGCCATCCTCGACTCGTACACGAAGGAGCACTCGGCCGAGTATCAGGCGCAGGCCCTCATCGACCTCGCACGCCGGCTCGGCACAGAGCGGCCCGATCTGCGCGACCCGTCGAACATCGAGTCCATCGTCATCCACACCAGCCACCACACGCACAACGTGATCGGCTCGGGCGCGAACGACCCGCAGAAGTACGACCCGACGGCATCCCGCGAGACGCTCGATCACTCGATCCCGTACATCTTCGCCGTGGCACTGCAGGACAGCACGTGGCACCACGTCGACTCCTACGCGCCCGAGCGCGCTGCGCGCGCCGACACCGTCGAGCTGTGGCACAAGATCACCACGGCCGAGGATGCCGAATGGACCCGCCGGTACCACTCCACCGACCCGGCCGAGAAGGCGTTCGGGGGCCGTGTGGAGATCACGCTCACGAACGGCGAGACGGTCGTCGACGAGATCGCCGTCGCCGACGCGCACCCGCTCGGTGCCCGTCCGTTCGGCCGCGAGGACTACATCCGCAAGTTCCGCGTGCTCGCCTCGCCGGTGCTCGACGCCGCCGAGATCGACCGCTTCCTCGAACTCGTGCAGCGGTTGCCCGAGCTGACGGCATCCGAGGTCGGCGAGCTCTCGATCACCGCCAAGCGCGGTGTGCTCGACGAGGCGGACGCGCCGAAGGGGCTGTTCTGATGCGCGGTTCCGTCGCAGTTCTGCACAATCTCGCAGGGCTGGGCCCGAGTCGCTGCGAAGACGTGCAGATCTGCGAGATTGCGAGGCGATGAGGATGCTGTACTCCACGACCCCGGCATCCGAGAAGCGCCGGTTGTTCCGCGAGCGGCTGGCGAGCGGTGAGCTGCTGCGCTTCCCCGGCGCCTTCAACCCGCTCTCCGCCCGGTTGATCGAGCGGAAGGGGTTCGAAGGCGTCTACATCTCGGGCGCGGTCCTCTCTGCCGACCTCGGGCTTCCCGACATCGGCCTGACGACGCTCACCGAGGTGGCGGGCAGGGCGAAGCAGATCGCCCGGATGACCGACCTTCCCGCGATCGTCGACGCTGACACCGGCTTCGGAGAGCCGATGAACGTCGCCCGTACGGTGCAGGAGATCGAGGATGCCGGACTCGCCGGCCTGCACATCGAGGACCAGGTCAACCCGAAGCGCTGCGGTCATCTCGACGGGAAGAGCGTCGTCGACGCCGACACGGCGGTCAAGCGCATCCGCGCCGCCGCCGACGCGCGTCGCGACGAGAACCTGCTGATCATGGCGCGCACCGACATCCGTGCGGTGGAGGGGATGGATGCCGCGGTCGACCGCGCGAAGGCGCTGGTGGATGCCGGGGCCGATGCGATCTTCCCCGAGGCGATGCGCACGCTCGCCGAGTTCGAGGCGATGGCGGATGCCGTCGACGTGCCGATCCTGGCGAACATGACCGAGTTCGGCAAGAGCGAGCTGTTCTCGGTCAACCAGCTGCGAGACGCGGGCGTGCGCATCGTCATCTGGCCGGTGTCGCTGTTGCGCATCGCAATGGGCGCGGCGGACCGCGCTCTCGATACGCTGAACGACGAGGGGCACCTGGCCTCGAAGCTCGGCGAGATGCAGCACCGGGCCGAACTCTACGACGTCATCGACTACGAGTCCTACAACCACTTCGACTCGGGGGTCTTCAACTTCACGGTCGAGCGGGAAACCACGAAGGAGTGACATGAGCGACAACGAGATCCGTAAGGGCCTCGCCGGCGTCGTCGTCGACAACACGGCGATCTCGAAGGTCAACCCCGAGACGAACAGCCTGCTCTACCGCGGGTACCCCGTACAGGAGCTCGCCGCCTCGCAGCCGTTCGAGGCGGTCGCCTTCCTGCTGTGGAGCGGGGAGCTGCCGGATGCCGAGCAGCTGGCGGACTTCCAGCGCATGGAGCGCTCGATGCGCACGCTCGACGAGCGCACCGTGGCGCTGCTGGACACCCTTCCCGGGTCCGCGCACCCGATGGACATCGTGCGCACCGCGGTCAGCCAGCTCGGCACGTTCGACGAGACGCTGCACCAGCCGGGCGGGTGGACCGACCGCGAACTGGATCTCGGACGCGCGATGTACCTGTTCGCGCAGATCCCGACCATCGTCGCCGCGGTGCAGCGGCGTCGCCGCGGTCTCGAGCCGATCCCGCCGCGGGACGACCTGGATTACTCGCGCAACTTCCTCTGGATGACCTTCGGCGAGCTGCCCTCGGACGCAGCGGTCGACGTGTTCCGGGTGTCGATGGTGCTCTACGCCGAGCACTCGTTCAATGCCTCGACGTTCACCGCTCGGGTGATCGCCTCCACGACGGCGGACCTGTATTCGGCCGTCGTCGGTGCGATCGGCGCACTGAAGGGGCCGCTGCACGGCGGGGCGAACGAAGCGGTCATGCACATCTTCGAAGAGATCGGCTCGGCCGACAACGTCGTTCCGTGGCTCGACACCGCGCTCGCTGAGAAGCGCAAGATCATGGGCTTCGGCCACCGGGTGTACAAGAACGGCGATTCTCGGGTGCCGACCATGAAGGC
>JAPSIX010000055.1 GCA_031178475.1 Microbacterium sp.
TACTGGACCAGCCACCACCCGTACGTCGTGCCTCAGCCGTTCACCCTCGAGCCGACCGAGTCGTACTCGAAGGCCGAGCTCGACGAGTACGTCGCCACCCTGGCCGAGGTCGCCCGCGAGGCCCGTGAGACGCCGGAGGTGGTACGCACGGCGCCGCACAATCAGACGGTTCACCACACGCACCACGACGACCTGGACGATCCGCAGCGGTGGGCCGTCACGTGGCGGGCGTATCAGCGCAAGTATCCTTCGGCAGGCTCAGGGCGGCCGGTCGCTGAGCCCGTCGAAGCGGCGGAGGCCGCCTCGTCGTGATCGGGGTGGTGGTCAATCCTGTCGCCGGAGTCGGTGGGCCTGCGGGCCTCGCCGGCTCCGACGGCGCGGATGTGCAGCGTCTCGCTCTGCAGCGCGGCGCGCACTCGCGCGTGCAGGAGCGGGCCACCGCCGCGCTGCGGCTTCTCGCCGAACGGCATCCGGCGCTCGTCGTCGCCACCGCGGCGGGGGCGATGGGGGCGGATGCCGTGCACGCGGCGGGTCTGGTGCCGCAGGTCGTGTACGACGCCGCATTCAGAAAAGGAGATTCGGCGAGAACCGGAGACCTGGCCGCCAGATGTCCTGTCCCGGAGGGATCTGCTGTTCTCGCGCACCCCGCGACGGCTGCCGCCGACACGTCCGCTGCCGTCGCCGCGATCGCCGCAGCGGGCGCGACCCTGATCCTCGTCGCCGGTGGTGACGGGACGCTGCGGGATGCCGCGGCCGGCCTCGGGGCCGGCCGACCGATACGGATGGCTGGAGAAGGCACGGATGCCGGCACACCGGCCGTCCTCGGCATCCCGGCGGGCGTGAAGATGTACTCGCCCGTGTTCGCGCTGAGTCCGCGGGCCGCGGGCTCGCTCGCCGCCGACTGGGTCGCCGCCGGCTCGCTGCCCACCGCAGCCCGCGAGGTGCTCGACATCGACGAGGCGGCGATGCGCCGCGCCCGGGTCGACCCCGATCTGTTCGGGATGCTGCGCGTGCCGTACCGGGTGGGCCGCACGCAAGCCCGGAAGGCGGCGACACCGGCATCCGAGGCCGCGGCCGTCGTCGCCGCAGCCCGCGGCGTCGTGACCCGAATGCGGCCCGGCGTGCGCTACCTGCTCGGCCCCGGCAGCACCACCGCCGAGGTGGCCCGCCAGCTGGGCGTCGAGAAGTCTCCCCTCGGTGTCGACGTCGTGCTCGACGGCGCCGCGGTTCGCACGGCGGCGAGCGAGGCCGAACTGCTCATCGAGGCCGCAGCAGGCCCGGCGAAGGCGGTCGTGACGGTGATCGGCGGCCAGGGGTTCTTGCTCGGCCGCGGCAACCAGCAGCTGTCGGCAGCCGTCCTGCAGGCACTCGGAGACGACCCCCTCATCGTCGTCGCCCCCGAGCAGAAGCTCATAGACCTGCACGGTAGGCCCTTGCTTGTCGACACCGGCGACCGCGAGCTCGACGCCCGGCTCGCCGGGCACATCCGCATCGTCACCGGCGCTGCCACGACCAGCCTGTACCCTGTCGCGGCGCCCGAATCACTTCCCGTCTGAGCGTCAGACGACCTGAACCGAGAGGAAACCCATGCAGCTCGAGAACAAGAAGGCCATCGTCACCGGTGGCGCGGGAGGGATCGGCCGGGCGACCTCGCTCGCCTTCGCCGCTGAGGGCGCCGCGGTCGCGGTCATCGACCTGAACGAGGCCGCCGCCGAAGCCGTCGCCGAGGAGATCCGCGCTGCGGGAGGCACGGCGATCGCGATCGGCGCCGATGTGTCCAGCGAGGCCGACATCCAGCGTGCTGTCGAGACCGTCAACGCAGAGCTCGGCGGCATCGACGTGGTCTTCAACAACGCCGGAATCATCCGCCGTACCACCGCCGTGGAGACGACGGTGGAGGAGTGGGACCGCGTATTCGGCGTGAACGTGCGCTCGATCTTCCTGATGTGCAAGCACGTCGTGCCGATCATGAAGGCCGCCGGCGGCGGCTCGATCGTCAACACCGGCTCCGGATGGGGGCTGAAGGGCGGCGGGCAGGCGATCTCGTACTGCGCGTCGAAGGGCGCGGTGGTGAACATGACCCGGGCGCTCGCGATCGATCACGGCCCCGACGGCATCCGGGTGAACTCGGTGAACCCCGGCGACGTCGACACCGGGATGCTGCGGGAGGAGGCCAGGCAGCTCGGCCAGGCCGAGGACGGATTCCTCGCCGAAGCCGCCGACCGTCCGCTGCGGCGGATGGGGCAGCCGAACGAGATCGCCAACGCCGTCGTCTGGCTGGCCAGCGATGCATCGTCGTATGTCACCGGCGCGGCGCTCGTCGTCGACGGCGGCGGGATCGCCTGACGCGCGCCCCGGGCGTCGCCGGAATCGGCCGGGAGGGAGTAGCGTGAGCGGCATCCGATCCTGAGGAGGCGTCATGGTTCCCGAGATCAACTACTGGGCCGTGCTGATCGCGACCGCGTCGAGCATGATCGTCGGCTCGATCTGGTACGCGCCGAAGGTGTTCGGCACGCGCTGGTCGCGGCTCGCCGGGGTCGACATGGACAAGCCTGCCGCCAGCGCGACGATGGCCATCATCACGACGGTGATCGTCAGCTTCATCACCGCGTGGGTGCTGGCCGGCGCCGTGGCCCTCGCCTGGCACTTCTACGAGGGATCGTATCTCTGGTCGGCGATCGCGACCGCGGTGGCGCTGTGGGCCGGGTTCACGGCGGCCCGGTTCATCACGCACGACGCGTTCGAGGGCCGCTCGACGCGGCTGACCACACTGAACATCGCGCACGAGCTGGTGACGGTGCTCGTGATGGCGATCATCATCGGGGTGTGGCCGCCCGCCGGCATCTGAGAGACGCGGTCAGGCGGCGACGCGGACGACCGCGTTGATGGCGCTCTGGAAGAACCCGAGCCCGTCGACGCCGCTTCTCATGGCGACGGCGGTGTCCGGTCCGAAGCCCGGCTCGGTGGCGTGCTCGGGGTGCGGCATGAGCCCCACCACGTTCCCGGCTTCGTTCGTGAGCCCGGCGATGTCGCGCAGCGACCCGTTCGGGTTCACGCCCGCGTAGCGGAACGCGACCAGCCCCTCGCCCTCCAGGCGGTCGAGCGTCGTGTCGTCGGCGATGTACCCGCCCTCACCGTTCTTCATCGGGATGACGATCTGCTGGCCCCGTGAGAACACGTTCGTCCATGCGGTGTCGTTGTTCTCGACGGTGAGCTTCTGGTCGCGGCGAACGAAGTGCTGGTGATCGTTGCGGATCAGCCCGCCGGGCAGCAGGTGCGCCTCGACGAGCATCTGGAATCCGTTGCAGATGCCGAGTACGGGCATGCCCTTGGCGGCGGCATCCTTCACCTCGGCCATGATCGGCGACAGCGCCGCGATCGCACCCGAGCGCAGATAGTCGCCGTAGCTGAATCCGCCCGGCAGCACGAGGGCGTCGACCCCTTCGAGGTCATGCGATCCGTGCCAGAGTGCGACCGGTTCGGCGCCGGCGATGCGCACCGCGCGCTGCGCGTCGCGGTCGTCGAGGGAACCGGGGAACGTGATGATCCCGATGCGGACCGTCATTCCGCCACCTCGACGCCCACCACATCCTCGATGACCGAGTTCGACAGCACGTCTTCGGCGACGCGACGGGCCTCGGCGAGCACCTCGTCGGTCACCTCGCCGTCGACGGTGAGTTCGAAGCGCTTGCCTATGCGCACCTGGCTGAAGCTCTCCACACCCAGGCGGGCGAAAGCGCCGGAGACGGCCTTCCCCTGCGGGTCGAGAAGTTCGGCCTTGGGCATGACGTCGACGACGATGGTAGGCATACCCGCAATTCTACGGTGATCGCACTGTGGCCGAGCACGCGCTTTGTCAAGGGGCCCTCTGCAACTCGCGGCGGACCGCCGCTGTTCACTACGGTCAGGCGCATGAGGAGTCTTCACACCGCCCTCGGCGGGCTCGCGTTGCTGGCGGTCGCCGCGCTGTCCGGCTGCGGCATGCACATTCCGTCGGATCCGCACGGCACTGTCGAGCGGGCGGAGAACGGCACGCTGCGTGTCGGTGCGACCGAGAATCCGCCGTGGGTGGAGCTGGATGCCGCAGACGATCCCACCGGAGCCGAGCCCGAACTGCTGACCCGGTTCGCCGACGAGCTGGGCGCCGAGGTGGCCTGGACGACCGGCAGCGAGGCCGAGCTCATGTCAGCGCTCGAGCGCGGCGAGCTCGACGTCGTGGTGGGCGGGTTCCTCGACGACACCCCCTGGGTCGAACGCGGCGCGGTCACCCGCCCCTACGCCGAGGAGGCGACCGAGCACGGCACCGAGAAGCACGTGATCATCGTGCGCATGGGCGAGAACCGCCTGCTCACCGAGCTGGAGACGTTCCTGCACGAGGAGGCCGGATCATGACCACTCGCTTCGGGCGCAACGAACTGCCCGAGAAACAGGAGAAGGCGCTGCGCGCCGCGATCAGGATCGAGTGGTGCACCCTCGCGTTCCTCGCGGTCGCGATCACCATGATCTACCTGGTGATGGGCAACTCGCAGGCGATGAAGGCCGCCTGGATCGAAGATCTTCTCTCGCTGGCGCCGCCCATCGCCTTCCTGATCGCGGTGCGCATCGTCAACCGCCCGCCGACTGCGCGCTACCCGTACGGCTACCACCGCGCGGTGGGGGTCGCGCATCTCGTCGCCGGGGTGGCGCTTCTCGCCATGGGCGCGTTCCTGCTGGTCGACTCGCTCACCGGACTCCTCAGCGGAGAGCATCCGCCGATCGGCACGGTCGTGCTGTTCGGGCAGCCGGTGTGGCTGGGCTGGCTGATGGTGGGGGCACTGGCGCTGACCATCCCGCTGCCGATCTGGTTCGGTCGGGTGAAGATGCGCCTGGCCGAAGAGCTGCACGACAAGGTGCTGTACGCCGACGCCGATATGAACAAGGCCGACTGGCTCACCGCCGTCGGGTCGATCGTCGGCGTGCTCGGCATCGGCATCGGGCTGTGGTGGACGGATGCTGCGGCGGCACTGCTCGTGGCGGCCAGCATCCTGTGGGACGGACTGAAGAACATGCGCGCCGCCATCACCGATCTCGTCGACACCGCGGCCACCACGTTCGACGACGGCAGGATCCATCCGGTGACCGGCCAGATCGACGATCACCTGCGCTCGCTGCCGTGGGTGGAGCAGGTCGGCTCGCGCGTGCGCGACCAGGGGCACGTCTTTCACGTCGAGGCGTTCGTCGTTCCTCGCGGCGGGCGGATGCCGTCGCTCGAGCAGCTCACGCAGGCACGCGATGAATGTATCGACCTCGACTGGAAGGTGCAGGACATCGTGATCGTGCCGATAGACCGGCTGCCCGAGGAGGTCGGTGGCTCGGCCGAGAGTCGGCAGTCCGAGCGAAACCAGTGACGTGACGGATCCGGACGGAGGCGAAGGCCCCCCTCGAGCCCCCGTCCGGATGGTGCCGAAACGTCCCCAGCGCCTGTTGTCGCGTCACGAAGCCCCCGCTTCGCCACGCCCCTCCTGACAGCCAGGCTAGAGTCAACGCAGCGGAGGCGCATGGTGGAGAGTTGTGCTGTTCTCCACTCTCCAACGTCTCGGTCGTCGGGTGGGAGGTACGGGATGAAGCTCAGCAGGCTCGCGACGCTCAGTGGGGTCAGCACCACGACGATCAAGCACTGGATTCGGGTCGGCGTGCTGCCGGCGGGCGAACTGCGCAATCAGACCACGGCAGTCTACGAGCAGCGCCACCTCGATCGCGTGCTGCTGCTGAAGCTGCTGCGATACGAGCACCGCGCGTCGATCGCCGAGATCCGCGAGCTGACCTCACTCATCGACGACGAGCACTCCACCACACTCGATGTGATGAACGCGTGCCAGGCGTTCGCACTGGGCACACCGACCGAGATCACGACCGACCCGGCCTACGAGCCCTACCGTGAGCGCACGTACGAGCTGATGCGGCGGCGCGACTGGCGCGGATACCCCGGCGCGGCCGAGCGGGGACTCGCCCACGCGCTCGCGCTCGCGGCACCCGCCGGTCTCGACTACGGCGTCGACGAGCTGATGGAGTATGCCGACGCTCTCGAGCCGCTCGCCGCGCGCAACATCGCCGCGCTCGGCCCGACCGGTTCGGCCGACGAGATCGCCCGACGGATGCTGGTCGCGATCAGCGCCCGGGCACGCCAGCTCGTCGCGGTGAGCAGCCTCGCCCACGCCGCGGCATCCATCCGCGCCGCCATCGACCGCGGCGACGCGCCGGAATGGCTCGCCACCCCGCCGCCGGCGAAGAGCCCGAACGAGGCCTGAACGCGCTCCGCCTCAGGCGGAGTGGAACACCCGGTGCACGTCGCCGATGAGGTCGCGTCCGCCCAGGCCGTCGATCTCGAACAGCACGCCCACCCCCGCAACGGTGTAGCCGAGCCGCTCGATCAGCTGCCGTCCTGCGGCGAGCGTGCCGCCGGTGGCGAGCACGTCGTCGATGAGCAGGATGCGGGTGCCGGTGGGCAGGTCGTCGTGCATCTCGACCGTGGCGGTGCCGTACTCGAGGGAGTAGTCGACGGATGCCGCGGGGCGCGGCAGCTTGCCGGCCTTGCGGATCGGGACGAAGCCGACCCCTGCGGCGATCGCCGCGGCACCGGCGAGGATGAATCCGCGTGCTTCGACGCCCGCGACGACGTCGTACGTGCCGGCGAACGGCTCGAGCAGTGCGTCGGTGGTGGCGCGGAGCGCCTCGGCATCCGCCAGCAGCGGCGTGATGTCGCGGAACAGGATACCGGCCTCGGGATAGTCCGGAACGGAACGGATCAGGGATTCGGCGCGTGCCAGCTCGGACGTCACCCGCCAAGGGTACCGGAGGGCGGCCGGTTACAGCCTTCCCAGTCATGGGTGGGAGCGCTCTCAGCGGGTCGTGGCATCATGAACGCATGACGCGCACCTTCCCCGAGAACTTCCTGTTCGGCGCGGCCACCGCCGCGTACCAGATCGAGGGCGCCGCCTTCGAAGACGGCCGCACCGCATCGATCTGGGACGCGTTCTCGCGCGTACCCGGCGCCGTCGTGAACGCCGAGAACGGCGACGTCGCCTGCGACCACTATCACCGCTACCGCGAAGACGTGGCGCTGATGAAAGACCTCGGCCTGCAGACGTACCGCTTCTCGACATCGTGGTCGCGGGTGCGGCCCGACGCCGGCCCCGCCAACGAGAAGGGGCTCGACTTCTACAAGCGGCTCGTCGACGAGCTGCTCACCGCCGACATCGTGCCGTGGCTGACCCTGCACCACTGGGACATGCCGCAGGTGCTCGAGGAGCGCGGCGGCTGGACGAACCGTGAGGTCGTCGACCGTTTCGTCGAATACGCACTGACCGTGCACGACGCGCTAGGCGACCGGGTGCAGCACTGGACCACCATGAACGAGCCGTGGTGCTCGTCATTCCTGTCGTACACCGCCGGCGTGCACGCGCCGGGCCGCACCAGCATCCGCGACGGGCTTCTCGCCGCGCACCACCTGCTGCTCTCGCACGGCCGGGCCGTGGAAGCGCTGCGTGAGCGCGACGCGTCCCTCGACCTGGGCATCACGCTCAACCTCACTGTCGCCGACCCTGCCGACGTCGACGACCCGGTCGACATCGACGCCGCTCGCCGCATCGACGGCCAGTTCAACGGCTGGTTCCTCGCCCCGATCTTCCACGGCGAGTATCCCAGTGACATTGTGCGCGACTTCCGTGAGGTCGACCCCGAGGCTGTCTCCGCCTGGCAGGATGCCGTGCACGACGGTGACCTGGACGTCATCTCCACACCGCTCGACGCACTCGGCGTCAACTACTACCACGGCGAGCTGCTGTCCGGGCATCCGCAGCCCGGCGTCGAGGGCGACCCGCACAGAACGGAGGGCCAACAGCGCGAGACCGGGTCGCCGTTCCCCTCGCACGAAGGCATCCACTGGGTCGAGCGCGGCCTGCCTCGCACGGGCATGGGCTGGGAAGTGCAGCCCGAGGGCCTTACCCGCCTGCTGCAGCGCGTCGCGAGAGACTACTCCGGCGACGTGCCGCTGTTCGTCACCGAGAACGGCGCAGCCTACGACGACGTCGTGGGCGCGGCCGGCGAGGTGGCGGATGCCGATCGCGTGGCGTTCCTGCGGGACCACCTGGCCGCGACGCTCGACGCGATAGAGCAGGGCGTCGACGTGCGCGGTTACTTCTACTGGTCGCTGATGGACAACTACGAGTGGGCGTGGGGCTACCAGAAGCGGTTCGGCATCGTGCGCGTCGACTACGACACCCAGGAGCGCACGATCAAGCAGAGCGGTCACGAGTACGCCCGCATCATCGCCGCCCGCGCGTTGACGTCCTGACAGCTGGTTCCCTGAGCCTGTCGAAGGGCCCCAGCACCCGCCCGGAGGAACCCATGCCCCGCCCCACGATCGAAGAGGTCGCCGCACTCGCCGGCGTCTCCCGATCGACCGTGTCGCGGGTCGTCAACGGCTCCACGGCGGTGAGCCCCGAAGCGCTCACCGCCGTGCAGCAGGCGATCGCCGAACTCGGTTACGCGCCCAACCGTGCCGCGCGTTCCCTCGCCAGCCGGCAGACCCATGCGATCGGTCTGGTCGTCCCCGAAGACACCACGCGGTTCTTCGGAGACCCGTACCTGGCGACGGTCGTCGCGGGAATCAGCGCGCGGCTGAGCGAGTCGGAGTACGTGCTGACCTTGTTGATCGCCAGCGACGACCCGGGCGACAAGATGACCCGGTTCGTGCGCAACGGGGGAGTGGATGCCGCGATCATCGTGTCGCATCACACCAGCGACTCGTTCGTCGATCGCATCGTCGAAGCGGTGCCGGTGGTGTTCGGCGGCCGTCCGCTGCGCCCCCGACCGGGCGACTATGTCGTCGATGTCGACAACGAGCAGGCCGCGCGGCACGCGACCGGGCATCTCATCGGCCTCGGACGCCGGCGCATCGCGACCATCACCGGGCCGCCGACGATGGCGGTGGGCGTCGACCGCCTCGCCGGCTTTCGGGCGGCACTGCAGGATGCCGGACTCGCACCGACCGGTGAGATCGACGGCGACTTCAGTGAGCAGGGCGGAGCGGATGCCGCACGCGCTCTGCTCGCGGACGGAGACCACCCGGATGCGATCTTCGTCGCCAGCGACCTGATGGCCCGCGGTGCTCTCGACGTGCTCCGTTCCGCCGGACTGCGCGTTCCTGACGACGTCGCGGTGGTCGGCTTCGACGACTCGGCCGTAGCGCTGAGCACTGCGCCCCGGCTCACGACCGTACGCCAGCCGATGTTCGCACAGGGGCAGACCCTGGCATCCGTCCTGCTCGACGTGCTCGCCGGGCGCGAGGTGCCGGACCGCGTCATCCTGCCCACCGAACTGGTGGTGCGGGAGTCGGCGTGACCGTCCCTCCTTCAGCGCGTCACGTGGCTTCCCCGGCCCGGAACGCCAGCAGCCGCACCGCCGCTGCGACGGTGTCCTCGAGCACCTGAACAGGGTCGCCGTCCAGCGCGAGCCGGCGATGCCCGACCGCCGAGCGCGTCGCCCAGCCCAGATACACGGTGCCGGCCTCGTGGCCGTCCTCCGGGTCCGGGCCGCCCACTCCGGTCGTCGACACGCTGAGGTCGGCGTCGAACAGTTCCCTCGATCCGCGGGCCAGCTGCTCGGCGCACTCCGCCGAGCAGGGATCCGTCCCCGGGGTCAGGCCGAGCACGCGCTCCTTCACCTCGGTGAAGTACGCCACGATCCCGCCGGCGAACCACTCCGAGGCACTCTCGCCGGCACCCACGACGCTCGCCAGCTTTCCCGAGGTCAGCGACTCCGCGACGGCGATCCGCAGATCGTGGGAGCGGGCCAGGTCACTGAGCTGTGCGACGTCGTCCATGCCGGGTGACGATACCTGCCCCGACGAGCCGACCGCACGGCCTTGACAAGCCGCGGCGACCGCACCGCCGCGCCCGTAGGCTGAAGCCGAACCTGGGGAGCGTGAATCATGGCATCCATCGACCTGAACTCCGACCTCGGCGAGAACACGCCCGACCGGAACGTCAGTGACGACGAAAGCATGCTCGAGCTCGTGACCAGCGTGAACGTCTCCTGCGGGTTCCACGCCGGCACCCCCGACGGCATCCGAAAGACGCTGGCTGGTGCCGTCGAGCGGCGGGTCGTCATCGGCGCGCACCCCTCATACCGCGACTACGACGGTTTCGGGCGGCGCGATCTCGATGTGGAGCCGGCCACGCTTCAGGCCGAGATCGAGTATCAGCTGGGCGCGCTCACGGCGCTCGCCTCCGCCGTGGGCGGGCGGGTGCGGTACGTCAAACCGCACGGCGCGCTGTACAACCGGATCGCCGCCGACCGTGCGCGTGCCGATGCGGTCGCCGCGGCGGTGTGCGCTGTCGACCCGCGCCTGGTGCTGCTGGGCCTCGCCGGATCCGCCGCCCTCGACGCCGGCGCGCACGCCGGCCTGCAGGTCGCGGCCGAAGCCTTCGCCGACCGCGCCTACCTGCCGGACGGTCGGCTCGTCCCGCGCTCCGACCCCGCCGCGGTGCTGCACGACCCGGCCGCGGTCGCCGAGCGGATGCTGCGCCTCACCGAGCACGGTGTCATCCGCGCGATTGACGGCAGCGACGTGCGGATCGACGCCGACTCGATCTGCGTACACGGCGACAGCCCCAGCGCGGTCGCAATGGCCCGGGAGGTGCGTCGAGCGCTGACGGATGCCGGAGTCGCGATCACGCCGTTCACGGAGCTGTGACGTGCGGGTTCGCACCGCGTCCGATCGGGCGCTGCTCGTCGAGGTGGATGACGCCGATGCCGCCGTGCGTCTCACCCTGGCGGCGGCGAGCGTATCCGGGATCACCGAGACCGTCCCGGGCGCCCGCACCGTACTGGTGCGCTTCGACTCGCTGCGGACCTCGGTCGGGCCGCTCAGAGCGGCGCTCACCGAGCTGGATCTCGCTGCGGTGGCGGTGACGGATGCCGCAGAGGTGCGCATCCCGGTCGTCTACGACGGCGAAGACCTCGCCGAGGTGGCGGCGGCGCTCGGGGTGAGCGAGGGCGAGGT
>JAPSIX010000242.1 GCA_031178475.1 Microbacterium sp.
GCCATCGCTGCCGAGCACCCAGGGCTGGCTGACGAGCTGTTCCTCGTCGACATCACCCCCGGCGTCGACCCCGAGGCCGCGCCCGCCGTGCTGCGCGAGTTCTACGTCGTCACCGACTTTCCCACGCGGGAGGATGCCGTGCAGCGGGCGATGGCATTCGGGTTCGGTGGTGACCGCGCCGACACCGAGCGAGGCGTGTTCCACAACACCCGGGTGCGCTCGGACGGACGCGTCGAATGGAAGCATCATCCCGCTCAGCTTCTCGGACACTCCTTCGACGCCCTGCGCGCCGGCTCCCCGGCATCCGATCGATCAGCGGCCGGGCGGGCGCTCGGCGGCTGGGCCGCCCTGGAACGTCTGGGCATCCCCATCACGCTGATTCGCGCCGAGCGCGGCTTCCTGCAGCCCGCCGACGTCGCCGAGTTCTCGCGGCGGCTCCCCGGCGCCTCGATCGTGAACGTCGACGCCGGGCACAACATCCAAGAGACCGCCCCCGCTTCCCTCGCCACCCTTGTCACCCACGCCCTTGCGCGACCGACCCGCTGACGCCGCACGGCATCCACGCAGCCCTCAGAGAGGACGACCCTCCATGTTCATCACCCCCTCACCCCGCCGGCGCGCACGCCTCGCGGCCATCGGCGCTCTCGCCGCCGGCCTGCTCGCGCTGAGCGCCTGCGCGGGCTCGCCGGAGCAGAAGCCCACCGCCTCCGTGGGCGAACCCGACCCCGACGCCACGCTGACTGTCGGTCTCGTGCTCGAGCCGACCAACCTCGACATCCGCCACACCGACGGCGCCGCGCTCGAGCAGATCCTCGTCGACAACATCTACGAGGGGCTCGTCAGCCGCACGCAGGACAACCAGATCGAGGAGCGCCTGGCGAGTTCGTACGAGGTCTCCGACGACGGACTCACCTACACATTCGCTCTGAACGAGTCGATCACGTTCCACGACGGCTCGCCGCTCACCTCCGCCGACGTGGTCGCCTCCTACCAGGCGGTGAAGACGGATGCCTCGTTGCAGGGCAACGCCGAGTTCGCGAACGTCGCGGCGATCAGCGCCCCCGACGCGACGACGGTGCAGATCACACTGACCAAGCCCGATCAGAACTTCCTGTTCACCCTCACCGGACCGGCCGGGCTGGTGTTCAAGTCGGGCGACACGACCGACATGAAGACCGCGGAGAACGGCACAGGGCCGTTCACCCTGGAGCGGTGGACGAAGGGCAGTGCGATCACCTTCACCCGGTACGAGGAGTACTGGGGCGAGAAGGCCGGTGTCGCCGAGGTCGTCTTCCAGTACATCCCCGACTTCACCGCGGGCGTGAACGCCGCGCTGGACGGCACGCTCGACGTGCTGACCGCGGTCGATCCGAACCTGGTCTCGCAGCTGGAGGACAGCGGCGAATTCGCCATCACCACCGGGCGCACCACCGACAAGGCGACCCTGGCGTTCAACAACGCCGCGGCCCCGTTGGATGACGTGCGCGTGCGCGAGGCGCTGCGCCTGGCGATCGACCACGAGGCGCTCGTCGAGGCCGTCGGCGCGGGGCAGACGCTGTACGGTCCGGTCCCGGAGCTCGACCCCGGCTACGAAGACCTGTCCGAGGTCGCGCCGCACGACCCGGATCGGGCGAAGGAGCTGCTCGCAGAAGCCGGCCACGAGAAGCTCGACCTGACGCTCACCATCCCGTCCTTCTACGGCACGACCGTGGCGCAGGTGCTCATCTCCGACCTCGCGAAGGTCGGCGTCACCCTCAAGGTCGAGCGCGTCGAGTTCCCGACCTGGCTCGAGGACGTCTACACCAACCACGACTACGAGCTGAGCTTCGTGCTGCACGTCGAGCCCCGCGACTTCGGCAACTTCGCAAACCCCGACTACTACTTCGGCTACGACAACGCCGAGGTGCAGCAGCTGTACGCTGAGGCCATGGCCGAGACCGACCCCGACGCCTCGGCCGACCTCCTCGCCGAGGCCGCCCGGATCGTCTCGGAGGATCACGCCGCCGACTGGCTGTACAACGGCGCCACTCTCACCGCCCACACCCCCGCGGTGTCCGGCTTCCCGAAGGACTCCATCAACTCCCGCATCGACCTCACGAGCGTGACGAAGGCCTCCGACTGAGCCGTGCTCCGTTACGCGCTGACCCGGGGAGTCCTGCTGATCGCAGGGCTCCTCGTGTCGAGCGTGCTCATCTTCCTCACCCTGCGCGTCTTCCCCGGCGACGTCGCACAGCTGATCGCCGGCACGCAGGCGAGCCGCGATCAGGTCGAAGCCGTACGCGAGTCACTGGGGCTGAACCGCTCGCTCCCTGCGCAATACGCGGAGTGGATCGGGGGGATCTTCCGCGGTGACCTCGGCACCTCGCAGCTCAGCGGCGCCTCCGTCGGCGCAGAGCTGGCGGAGAAGTCCCGGGTCACGGTTCCCCTCGGGCTCATGTCTCTCGTGATCGCACTGCTGATCGCGGTGCCCTTCGGCATCCTCTCGGCCATGCTGCGCGGACGCGCCGGTGGCACGGCGATGAGCGTCGGCGCCCAGACCGTCGCCGCCGTGCCGGTGATCTGGGCGGGGATGATGCTCGTCGTGGTCTTCGCGCACTGGCTGGGCTGGCTGCCGGCGCAGGGCTTCCCGCGGACCGGATGGTCCACGCCCGGCAAGGCCATCGAGGCGCTGCTGCTGCCCGCGCTCACGATCGGGATCGTCGAGGGCGCCATGCTCATGCGCTTCGTGCGCAGCGCGACCCTGCAGGCCGCCGGGCAGGACTTCGTACGAACGGCCGCCGC
>JAPSIX010000243.1 GCA_031178475.1 Microbacterium sp.
CGGTGAGGATGAGCGGCCCGTTGAAGCCGGGCCCGAACTGCTCGGCCACCAGGTCGTAGCTCTGCCGCGCTTCCGCGTCCTTCGGCAGCACTCCGGCGTTGGGCAGAGCGAGGTCGAGGTCGAGCGCAGGGACGGCAATCACGCCGAGACCGAGCACGACGGCGATCGCGACGACGATCGGATGCCGGGACACGCCACCCACCCAGCGCTGCGAGAACGACCGGCGCGGCGTGTTCCTCTCGCCGGTCGTGCGAGACCCCGTGCTGTCGTCGACACCCCGATCTGCAGACGTCGGAACGCCGGGGCGTGGGCGGGAAAGCGGGGTCTCGGCGTGGGCCGTGCGCCGCGGCCCGCGCCCGACCACCCGCCCCTTCGCGAACCCGAGGAGCGCCGGCGTGAGCGTGACCGCGATGGCGACGGCGATGGCCACTGCGACCGCTGCCGCGATCCCCATCGTGGTGAGGAACGGGATGCCGGCGAAGCCGAGCCCGATGAGCGCGATGAGCACCGTGATCCCGGCGAACACGACCGCCGACCCGGCGGTGCCGACGGCCCGTGCCGCCGATTCCTCGGGTGCGACGCCGTCGCGCACCTGGTCCTGATGGCGCGCGACGATGAACAGTGCGTAGTCGATGCCGACCGCGAGTCCGAGCATGAGGGCGAGCAGCGGCGTGGTCGACGACACGGTGGCGAACGCCGTGGCGGCGAAGATCCCGGCCATCGAGATGCCGACGCCCAAGATCGCGGTGAGCAGCGGCAGCCCGGCGACGACGAACGAGCGGAACGTCACGATCAGCACGACGAGGGCGATCAGCAGCCCGATCGCCTCCGTCGGGGTCACCGAGGGGATCGACATGGCGAACAGGTCGCCGCCGAGCGCCGTGTCTGCGCCGTCGGGGAGGGCGGCGTGCAGATCGTCCACGATCTGCTGGAGTTCGCGCGTGGTCTCGTCGGACACGTCGCTGGCCTGGCCCTCGAACTGCACCCGCACGATCGCGGCGGAGTCGGAGCCGTTCACCAGACCGGTGACGTTCTCGTCGTAGGGAGAGGTCGTCGCCAGCACCTCGTCGAGGCGGGAGATCTCGTCGACGGCATCCTCGATCTCGCCGCGGTACTCGTCGGCGGTGATGTCGTCGCCCTCGGCGGCCACGACGATGAACTGGGCGTTGGTGCCGCTGACCTGCGGGAACGACCGGGACAGCTGCTCGAGCCCTGCCTGCGATTCGGTGCCGGGGATGGAGAAGGTGTTGTCGGTGCCCGAGCCGAGCACCACCGCGCCTCCGGCGGCCAGTGCGAGTACCAGCAGCCAGGCGGAGAGCACGCGCCACGGGTGGCGGAACGACCACCGTCCCAGCGAGGACAGGAGAGTGGACACGTTTCCTCCGAATTCGATACACGAACGTATTCAGTACGTCCATGTATCGTAAGTGCGAATCGCGCAGTCATGCTGTGTGGTGGGTGTGAACACGGTCGGGACGGCACGTGACAGAGTGGGAACGGGAGGCACGATGACCACGTCGACGACGCGCAGTCGCCAGAACACCCGTGCACGTCTGCTGGATGCCGCGGCAGAGGTGTTCGCCGAGGTGGGTCTCGAAGGCGCCACGGTCGAGGCCGTCTGCGAGCGCGCGGGCTTCACCCGCGGGGCGTTCTATTCGAACTTCGACTCGAAGGACGAGCTGTTCCTCATGCTCGCGGCCACCGTCGGGGAACAGCGCGTTGCCGCGGTGCGCGAGCGCATCTCGGCTCTCGCGGGCGCCGGGGCGATGGACGACTGCGACCCCGCCGACCTCGTGCAGCAGGTGATGGACTCCGGCGCCGATGATCGGCTCAGCGTCATGCTGCTCAGCGAGATCCGCATTCGCGCGCTGCGTGACGACGAGTTCGCCGCGGCCTACATGCGGCAGGAGCGCGAACTGCTCGCCAGCATCGCCGAGATCATCCGAGAGCTCGTCGAGGGCGGGTCATTCACCCTGCGCGTGGATGCCACGACGGCAGCGCGCCTGCTCATGACGGTGTGGGAGGGCATGGCCGTCCGCGGCGCAATGAGCGGAGACGGCTCCGATCAGCTGCGGCACGCCGCCAGCGTGGAGCTGGGCCGGCTCGTGGAGCTCATGCGCGCGTAGTGCCGTTGCGCGGCGCCTCACGCAGAAGGGCCTCGTAGCACCGCGCCACCCGTGCAGTCCACCACTCCTGCCGGTCGGCCGGCGCAGCCAGGCGCTCCAGCGCTGCGGCATCCGGCACCACCCGCGCGGCCGAGACCGAGCCGCCGACCGGCCGCGCGTCGGCGACGTCGTCGACGAACAGCGAGGCGGTGCCCAGCCCGCAGTCGTACTCGAGGTCGGGCAGGGAAGCCGCCAGCGCCGCCCCCTGGGACAACCCGACCGCCGTGTCCAGAGCGCTCGAGACCACGGCCGGCAGCCCGGCCGCGGCGATGATCTGCAGCGCTCGCCGGATGCCGCCCAGTGGCTGCGCCTTCACCACGAGCAGGTCCGCCGCGCCCGCGCGGGCGACCGCCAGAGGATCGCCCGATCGTCGGACGCTCTCGTCGGCGGCGACCGGGATGCCCATGTACTTCACCCGGCGGCGCAGCTCGGCCAGCTCGGGAACCGTGGCGCACGGCTGCTCGACGTACTCCAGGTCGAACTCGCCCAGCGCGTGGACGGCGTGCTCGGCCTCGTCGACGTTCCACCCGCCGTTCGCGTCGATGCGGATGCGTCCCACCGGACCCATCGCCTCGCGCACCGCGCGCACCCGCGCGACGTCGTCGGCGAGCGA
>JAPSIX010000056.1 GCA_031178475.1 Microbacterium sp.
CCGCAGCGGCGGCCGCACCGGTACGCCCGCGGTGGCGAGCCGCAGTCCGCCCCGCACACCGCGATGAGCAGCAGAGCCGACCAGAACAGCCGGCGCGCATGCCCGCGGAAACGGGCGACGAGCAGCTCCTCCACGGGCGCACCCGGCGGCGGCATCTTCGGCCGTCCACTGAGCGTCACAGGCTGGGTCACACCCCTATTGTGCCCAGCAGGCCGCGCGCCCCGGTCAGGCGCGCCGCATGCCGACGCGCGCTCAGCCCGTGGGCTTGCGCACGTGCACCACGTCACCCGCGGCGACCACCCGCTCCCGGCCGCCGACGTCGACGACGAGGCGCCCGTCGCGCTCCAGCCTGGTGGCGATACCCGGCATCCGCTCCCCTCCGGGAAGCCATACGACGATCTGCTCACCGAGGGTGACGCAGCAATCGCTCGCCTCGCGATGCAGACCGGATGCCACGGCGTCGTCGTGCTCGCACAGGCCACGCATCAGCTCATCGAGGCCGGTGAGGTAATCGGCCACCAGCCGGTCGGCATCCGGCAGAACGCCGTGCACCGCGAACGAGGTCGCGGTCTCGACAGGCAGCTGGTCGACGGTCATCGCCGTGTTCACGCCGGCGCCGACGATCACGGCGGCATCCGCCGCCTCGGCGAGGATGCCGCAGATCTTCCGACCGTCGACGAGCACGTCGTTCGGCCACTTCACGCCGACCTCATGCCCCGGCAGCTGGGCCGCCACGGCATCCGCCATCGCGACGCCCGCGGCCAACGGAATCCATCCACGCGCCTCGGAAGATGCCGGCAGCTGCCGCAGCAGCACCGAGATCGCCAGCGCGCTCCCGGCGGGGGTCAGCCAGGTCCTCTCGAGCCGGCCACGGCCGGCCGTCTGGTCATCGGTGATCAGCACCGACAGGTGCGGCCAGCGCGCAGCATCCGTCATCCGCTCGCGCAACTCGGCGTTCGTCGAGGCCGAGGTGTCCACCCATTCCAGGCGGGAGGCGACGGATGCCGCCGCGGGCAGCCTCATCAGGCGGCCCCGGCCTCGCTGCCGGCGCCGTGCTCGGCGAGCGCGTGCAGCTCGCGCTCGTTCCATTCGTCCCAGGTGCGCATGAGCCGCTCGATCGCGGCGTGGAACTTGGCCGTCGCCACGCCCGGTGTGGTGTCACCGAAATAGTGCTGCACCCAGGTGCGCAGCCGTCGGACGGCATCCTCGTCGCCGCGGACCCGCTCGACCTCCGCCACGATGTCGTGCGCGCCCCGCACGGTCAGCCACTCGCACGCCGAGAGATACCCGTTCGTGTCGATCAGCGCCCGCTCGTCGGCGGGACGTGTGATCAGCAGCGGCTTCCCCACGGCCAGCCGGTCGTACACCATCGCCGAGATGTCGACGATCGCCACATCCGCGGCAGCAAGCTGCCAGCCGAGCTCCGAGTCGTCGTCGTAGACGTGATTCGCGCCCGGGTCCACTGCGTTGGCGGCCTCCATCGCGGCGAGGATGCGACGGTGCGCCGCGCCGTACGCGGCGTCCACCACGCCGCTGCGCGGGTGGGGCCGGTAGATCACCCGGTGCTTCCCCGTCGCCAGCAGCACTCGCATCAGCGTCTCGCCGTGCGAGGCTATCGACCCGTAGTGCGCCGAGGGGCGGTCGCCCTCCCAGGTGGGCGCGTACAGCACGACGGTGCGCTCGTCGGGGGTGTACGGCAGCGTGCCGGAGTAGTGGTCGGCCTGTGGTCGGCCGATCTCGATGGCGCGGCCCTCGATGTCGTAATTCCACAGCGTGCGGGTCAGCCGTTCGCGGGCCGCCGGGCCTCCGACGAGGACGTAGTCGTACGCCTTGTACCGGTTCGCGCTCGTGTACGTCTTGTCGGACTCGCCGTGGTTGATGAACACGTGCCAGCGCCGCCCGTAGCGGAACATCTGGAAGTTGCGGTGGTGCTGGTTCACGTACAGCACGATCCGGATGTCCTGCGTCGCGAGGAACTTCTCCAGCTGGCCCACCGTGGGCACGAAGGCCACCGGAAGAGCACCGTCCTCGAGCAGCTTCGCCGCGCCACGTGCACTGCGCGAGAGCACCACGATCGGCCAGTGTTCGGCGAGCTCGGCCAGCGGCCGGTACCACTGCCGCATCTGGTACAGGTTCACCGCGCTGTCGGCGAAGTACACGGCGATGCGGTAGCGCCCGTCCTCGTGGGTCCGCGCGGCGAGCAGGCTCCTGACATGCTGCACCGACGAGCGCGACCGGAACGCACGGCGCAGCAGCCGGACGGCCTTCTTCCCACCGGAGACGACACCCATCAGACCAGGATACGTCTCAGGTGCGCTCCGTTACGCGGGCGTCGTGCTCGTCCCACAACCGCATCAGCCGCTCGATCGCGGCGTGGAAACGCGCCGTGGCGGCGCCCGGACTGGTGTCGCCGAAGTAGTGCTCCGACCAGGTGCGCAGCCGGGCGACGGCGTCCTGGTCGGCGCTGACCCGCGCAAGCTGAGCGACGACGTCGTGCGCCGCGTCGGCGGTCAGCCATTCACACGCGGACAGGTAGCCGCTCTCGTCGATCTCCGCCTCCGCGCTGACGGGCCGGGTGACCATGAGCGGCTTGCCGGTCGCGAGCCGGTCGTAGACCATCGCCGACACGTCGAGGATCGCCACGTCGGCGGCGGCGAGCTGCCAGCCGACCTCGGGGCCCTCGTCGAACACGTGCTGCGCGGTGGGATCGGCCTGATTCGCGGCGCGCAGCATGGCGACGATCCGCTTGCCCGCCGCCGCGTACCGGTCGTCCATCACCCCGGTGCGCGGATGCGGGCGGTAGATGACCCGGTGACGGCCCGTCGCCACGAGTCGCTCGACGAGCGTGACCCCGTGACTGAGCACCGAGCCGTAGCTCATCGAAGCGCGGTCGCCCTCCCAGGTCGGGGCGTACAGCACGACGGTGCGCTCGTCGGGCGTGTACGGCACCGTGCCGGAGAAGTGGTCGGCCTGGGGCCGGCCGATGCTGAACGTGCGCGATTCCACGTCGTAGTCCCACAGGGCGTCACGGAGGCGGTCCTCGGCCGCCTTGCCCGCGATCAACGCGTAGTCGTACGCCTTGTACTGATTGCTGGCCATGTACACCTTGTCGGACTCGCCGTGATTGATGAACACGTGCCAGCGCCGCCCGTAACGGAACATCTGGAAGTTGCGGGTGTTCTGATTCACGTACAGCACGACACGCACGTCCTGCTCCGCCAGATACCGCTCCAGGTCGTCGATCTGCGGCACGAAGGCCACCGGCAGAGCGGCGTCCTCGAGCAGTGCGGCCGCCCCGACCGGCGAGCGCGACAGGACGACGACGGGCCAGCGCTCCGCCAGCTGCTGCAGCGGGCGGTACCACTGCCGGACCTGATACATGTTCACGGCCGTGTCGGCGAAGTACACCGCGATCCGGAAGTGCCCCGCCGGGTGCGGAGCCTGATGGGAGAGCAGTTCGCTCACCCGCTGGTGGGCGTTGCGGGCGGTGAAGGCTCGCCGCAGCAACCGGGCGGCCTTCTTCGCATCGGTCATGACAGTCATCCACCCAAACTATCGATGCCTGCCTGCAAACCGCTGAGGAGAACGCGCAACACCCGTGCCACCGACCTCGCAGGAGCCCCATGACATGATCGACAGGTGCACGACAACCACATGACGGGTTCCGAAGGCGTCTCGTTCGTGATGCCGGTGCTGAACGAGCACGCGTACCTCGAGCACGCGGTCCGTTCGGTCCTGGGTCAGCAGGTCGACGGCCCCACCGAGCTCGTCCTGGCGCTCGGACCGTCCAGTGACGGCACCACGGCACTGGCGCAGCGCCTCGCCGCCGACGACGAGCGGATCCGGCTGGTCGACAACCCCGCGGCGCACATCCCGGTCGGGCTCAACGCCGCCATCCGCGCCAGCCGCTACCCCACGGTCATCCGCGTGGACGCGCACTCCGAGCTCGCCCCCGACTATGCCCGGCGCGCCCTGCAGACGCTGCGGCGGACCGGAGCGGCGAACGTCGGCGGCGTCATGCGGGCCGACGGCAGGACGCCGTTCCAGCGAGCCGTCGCACGGCTGTACAACTCCCCCGTCGGGCTCGGCGGCGGCGCCTACCACGGCGGCAGCCGCGAGGGCGAGGCGGAGTCGGCGTACCTCGGCGTGATGCGCCGCGAGGTGCTGGAGGAAGTCGGGCTCTTCGACGAGACGATCCGCCGCGGTGAGGACTGGGAGCTGAACCTGCGGATCCGGCAGGCGGGGCACCTGGTGTGGTTCGACCCGGAACTGTCGGTGACGTACTGGCCGCGGGAGAGCTGGTGGCGACTCGCCCGGCAGTTCCGCGCGACCGGCGCATGGCGAGGGGAGCTCGTCCGGCGGTACGGCCGGCGCAACGGACTGCGCTACTTCGCCCCGCCGGTGCTCGTGATCGTGCTGTCGCTCGCGGCGCTCACCGGCATCCTGCAGCTGACCGGGGTGCTGCGCGGTCTCGCTGCGGCGCTGGCATCCGTCGTCTACCTCCCGCTGATCGCATACGCCGGACTCGTCGTGGCCGTCTCGCTCGCGCCGGGCCGGCGCAGCGTGCGTGAACGGCTGTGGACGATGGCCGTGCTGCCGACCATGCACATCGCGTGGGGCATCGGCTTCCTCGCCGGGGTGTTCCGGGGCGCACGCGACACCGTTGATGCCTCACGCCTGGGTGACCAGAACACTCCCCTGCCCTGAGATCAGGCGGTCAACCACCCCTGGTCCAGGATCCGCTCGACCACCCGCTCGGCGGCGTGTCCGTCGTCGCGGCGGTTGAACTGCACGCGCCAAGCTTCGTATCGCTCGGCGTACTCGCCGTCGTCGTCGCGACTGAGCGCGTGCACCAGCTCGTCCTGGCTGCGCACGAGGGGGCCGGGAGCCCGATGGGCGAGATCGAAGTAGAACCCGCGCAGCTGGCCGCGATAGTGCTCGAGATCGGGCACGAGGAAGTACATCGGCCGGCCGGTGACGCTGAAGTCGAACATGATCGACGAGTAGTCCGTGATCAGTGCATCGGCGATGAGCAGCAGCCGCGCGGTCTCGGGGTACCCGGTCACGTCGATGACCCGTGCCCCAGCCGTGTCGCGTCCCGGCTTGAGCGTGCGGGAGTGGCCGCGCACGAGCACCACCGCGCCGGTCTGCTCGGCGAGATCCTGCGGGTCGACGAAGTCGACGATCTCGGCGCGGTCGTCCCGCCAGGTCGGCGCGTAAAGCAGCACGCGCTCACCGGGCCGGATGCCGAGCGCGGCCCGCACCGGTGCGGGGTCGCCCCCGACCAGCATGTCGTTGCGCGGATACCCCTCCACCCAGATCGGCTTGCCGATGAACGCGTACGCCTTGCGCAGCACACGCTCGGCGTACAGGTTCTGGGCCAGCAGCACGTCCCATCGGCGTGATTCCTTGACCACGGCAGCCATGCGCCGCGGGTCGAAGCCGGGGCGGTGCAGCGCGAGCCGCTTGAGCGGCGTGCCGTGCCAGGTCTGCAGCACGTGCTGACCGGGTTTGCGCACGAACCGGCGCCGCAGCCAGTCGTTCACGACGAGCAGTCGGCTCTCGGCCCGCGCGCGCCACCAGTCCGGCCCGCCCTCCACGACCGGCACGGCGCCGTCGGGCACCTCGATCGACAGGTCCGACACGCTCCAGTAGCGGGTCACGGCCGGTGCGCGTTCGGCGAGCACGCGGTCGATCGCACGCGGATTGCAGCCGGCGTTCTGTCCGTAGAAGCTCTCGAAGAAGACGGCGTTCTCGCCCCCGCCGATCTGCGATGCGTAGCGCTGTTCGAGGGCTGTCTGGCCCTCGGCGGTCTCATAGACCGGGTCGATCGGCGGCCCGATCAGCACGGCCGACCCGGTGACCGCGACCCGCAGGATCCGCAGGAGCACGTGCGCGAGCGCGAGCGCGTCGAGATCGACGCCGGGGATCTCCAGCGTGTACGAGCCCGCCGGAAGCGGCAGCTCCGCGCCGCCCCAGCGCGACACCCGCAGCGGGAAGGTCGCCTTCCATGTCCTGCCGCCGCCGGTGATCCGCGCCGTCGCCACCGCGCGGGGACCGCGCAGCTCTGCGGATGCCGGCCGCGCCCCGGTCCCTGAGATGACGAGCGTCTCTGCCTGCTCGTCCACCCGGGCAGTGGTCATGCTGCTCCCTTCGGCGCCGGGATGCCCCGCGCGCGGATCGCCTGGTACACCCGGCGGGTGTTCTCGCCGTCGCGGTGTGCGTGCATGTGCGCGCTGAGCGCCGCCGACCGATCCGACCGGGCAGCGTACTCGACCTCATCGCCCAGGATCGCATCCAGCTGAGCGACGGCTCCCGGCCAGTCGCGGGCGAAGTCGTCCCCAGCGACATCCCGGTAGCTGCCGTAGAAGCCGCGCTGACGGGCGTATTCCTCCACGTCCGGGGCGAGGTAGACGACCGGCATCCGCAGCAGGCCGACGTCGTACGCCAGCGACGAGTAGTCGGTGACCAGCGCGTCGATGCGCGGCAGGGCGGGCGTCACGTCCGGCAGGAGGCCGGCCCCCAGCATCCGCACCCGCCCGCTCGACCACGGCGGGGCGTATCCGCCTTCACCGAGCGGGTGAGAGCGGACGAACAGCACGGCGTCGTGCTTCTCGAGCAGGTGCACGATCCGCACCCACTCCTCGGCAGTGGGGACGGCGGGGTCGGCGGCGCCGTCGCGCCACGTGGGTGCGTACAGCAGCGCGCGCTGGCCCGGCAGCAGCGGCCCGGTGCGCAGCAGCAGAACGGATGCCGTGTCGCGCCGCTGCGCGGCGGTGCCGGCGGACAGCACGTCGACGCGCGGTTCGCCGGTGACGACGACGCGCTCGCCGCTCAACCCGAATGCGGATTCGAGGCGGCCGCGAGCGCGGTCGGATGCCGCGGGCAGCAGCCGGATGCCCTGGGCGGCGCGACGGTAGAGGATGCCGATCAGGCGGCGCAGCACGCCGGCGCCCGGAACGCTGGGCACCTGCACGGTCACCGGAGAGTCGAGCCCGATCCGCTTCAGGGGGATGCCGTGCCACAGCTGCACCGTGAAGGCACCGGTCACGGCATAGCGGTTCACGTCTCCGAAGCCGTGAGTGACGACGACCACCCCGGCGCGTGCCGTCGCCCACCACCCGCGCAGCCCGTCGCGGCGGACCGTGCGGATGCCGAGGGCTGTGGCATCCGACTCCTCCCTCGGCGACCCGACCAGCCAGACGGCACGGTGCCCTCGCTCTTTCGCGTGCAGCCACAGTGCCAGCGCGCCGTCGCCGATTCCTGCTCCGCAGCCGAACACCCACGTGTCGCCGCGCGGAACCAGCAGCGTGCCGAGGCGTCCGGCGGCGTACAGCGGCAGGCGCAGCAGCTTGGCCGCGTTGCCGGTGCCGAAAGAGAAGGACGCCACTCCGCGAGCCTATCGCGGGGTGGCGTCCTGACCGGGAGCGCTCAGAGCTTCAGCTCGCCGAGCGTCACCTCGATCTCGTAGGTCTTCCCGTTGCGGACGTAGGTCACCTCGGTGGTGCTGCCCGCGGCGAGCGCGCGCACCTGCGCGGTGAGGTCGCTGGCACCGGAGATGGGCACCTCGCCCAGCCGGGTGACGACGTCCCCCTCCCTCAGGCCGGCCTCGGCGGCTGCTCCGTTCGGGGTGACCTCGGCGACGTACGCCCCGGCGACCGTGGCGTCCTCGACGGCGCCGGCGTCGCGGACGGACGCGCCGAGAAGGCCGTGGGTGGCCGCACCGTCGTCGATGATCTCCTCGGCGATGCGCTGGGCGATGTTCGACGGGATGGCGAAGCCGAGGCCGATCGACCCGGACTCGCCGGATGAGCCGCCCGCCGTGGCGATGGCCACGTTGATGCCGATCAGGTCGCCCTTGCTGTCGACCAGGGCCCCGCCGGAGTTGCCCGGGTTGATCGCGGCGTCGGTCTGGATCACCGCGATCGAGATCGACTGCGTGGCCTGCTGGCGCTCCATGCCGGGGATGTCGAACTGGAACGGCCCGCCCTCCTGAGAGTCGTCGGGCTGGTCGGTGGGCGTGTCGGGAACGGCCGACGAGGCGATCTGGATGCTGCGGTTCAGTGCACTGACCACACCCGTGGTGACGGAGTTCGACAGTCCGAGGGGTGCACCGACGGCGACGGCGGTGGAACCGACGTTGAGTTCGGAGGAGTCGGCGAAGTCGATGGGGCTGAGTCCCTCGGCGTCGGTGAGCTTGATGACCGCGAGGTCGTACACCGGGTCGGTGCCGACGATGGTGGCCTTGTACAGCTTCCCGTCGGAGGTGGTCACGCGAATCGCCGGCTCGGACGCCGCTCCCCCGAGCGTGACCACGTGGGCGTTGGTGAGCACGTAGCCGTCCTCGCTGAGGATGACGCCGGAGCCGCTGCCGGACTCCTGCGCGCCGGCGACCTCGATCGTCACGACCGACGGCAGCACCTCGGTGGCGATCGCGGTCGTCTCGTTCACGGAACCGGGATTGTTCACCGTCACGGTCTGAGGGCCCGACCCCTCGGAGGCGACAGGACCGGCGAACACGCCGTTGCCGACCGCGCTGCCGCCGAAGCCCGACACACCGCCGACCAGGGCGGCGGCGAGGAGCAGACCTGCCACCTTCGCGGGTCCACCGTTCTTCTTGGCCGACGGATCACTCCCGCCGGGTGCGGTCAGCAGCGCCGGGTCCACCGCGGCGGGGCCCGTCGTGACCTGCGGATGCGCGGCAGGTGCCTGGGGCACCGTGCCGTAGCCGGTGTACCCGTGACCGGAGGGCGTCTGCCCGGTCTGGCCTCGAGAGCCGAACGACCTGGGGAAGTCGTGTCCGCCGGATCCGACAACCTCGCCGGAGGTGCTGTTCTCGTTCATCATGTGCTCCTTCACAACGCCCTATCAGAGTGCCGCGTGAGTCTGTGCGTTTCGTATGCCGAAGATGCGAGCGGCCTATGGTCTTAGCCTGTTGTTCATGGATGTCATCCCCGGCTCGTGGCGGCGCACGGCCGCAGGCGCAGGTCTTCTGTCCGCGGAAGGCGAGGTCGCGCCCACCATCTTCGCAGAGATGTCCGCGGCCGCGGCCAGGACGGGCGCGATCAACCTCGGGCAGGGTTTCCCCGACGAGGATGGACCGGCCGAGGTGCTCGAAGCCGCCCGCGACGCCATCGCACGCGGCGTGAACCAGTACCCGCCCGGCCGCGGAATCCCGGATCTGCTCGAGGCCATCAGCGCGCACCAGAACCGGTTCTACTCCCTCGAAGTCGACCCCGAGCGAGAGGTGCTCGTCACCGCCGGCGCGACCGAGGCGCTCACGGCGTCGCTGCTCGCACTGATCGACTCCGGTGAGGATGAGGTCGTCGTCTTCGAGCCCTACTACGACTCCTACGCGGCCGTCGTGGCCCTCGCCGGCGCACGCCTGCGCACCGTGCCGCTGCGCGGCTCCGACTTCCAGCCCGACCTCGACGAGCTCGCCGCGGTCGTGAACGATCGCACCCGCGTGATCCTCGTCAACGACCCGCACAATCCCACCGGCGCGGTGTTCGGCCGCGACGTGCTCGACCAGGTGGTGCGCCTCGCCGAGCAGCACGATGCGATCATCATCACCGACGAGGTCTACGAGCACCTCTCCTTCCACTCTCCGCACACCCCGATCGCGACGGTGCCGGGGGCGGCGAAGCGGACGCTCACCATCTCGTCGGCGGGCAAGACGTTCTCGGTGACGGGGTGGAAGATCGGCTGGGTGCACGGCCCCGCCGCGCTCATCACTGCCGTGCTGACGGTGAAGCAGTACCTCACGTATGTCAACGGCTCGCCGTTCCAGCCGGCGATCGCCGCCGGGCTGCGTCTTCCAGAGTCGTTCTTCACGGGTGCGGCCGAGACGCTGCGCGCCAAGCACGAGCTGCTCGGTGATGCGCTGCGCGAGGCGGGTTTCGTCGTGCGCCCGCCGCAGGGCGGGTACTTCACCGTGGCGGATGCCAGTGGGCTGGGCGGCATGGACGCGGCGGCGTTCTGCCGGGCGCTGCCCGAGCGGGCCGGCGTGGTGGCGATCCCCGTCTCGGCGTTCGTGACCCCCGCGCGACGGGAGGCGTACGCCGGCCTGGTGCGCTTCGCCGCCTGCAAGCGGGTCGAGGTGCTGCAGGAGGCCGCTTCGCGGCTCGCCGCGATGCGCTGAGCGCTCCGGGCGGGTTCGCCGGTCAGGATGCCGGGACGACGGCGTACCGCCGAAGCCGCAGCACCGGGTTCACGTCACGGGTGCGCTGCAGGAGCGACATGTCGAGTCCTGCCACCGCGACGCCCTCCCCCGAGCTGACCCCGGCGACGACGATGCCCTGCGGGTCGACGACCTGCGACAGTCCGACGCCGATCGGCGCGGGGTGGTCGGCTGCGACGACGTACGCGGTGTTCTCGATCGCCCTGGCCGCCAGCAGGGTCTTCCAGTGGTGCTCCTTGAGCGGCCCGCGCACCCACTCGGCGGGGATGATGAGCACGTCGGCGCCGGCGTCCACCAGCGTGCGAGCCGCCTCGGGGAACCGCAGGTCGTAGCAGGTCATCAGGCCGAAGCGGATGCCGGATGCTTCGAAGACCGCTGCCGGCCCGAGCTCACCCGGAGCGATCCAATCGGATTCGCTCTGCCCGAAGGCGTCGTACAGGTGCTGCTTGCGGTAGACGGCCAGCACCCCTCTGCCCGACACCGCCACGAGGGTGTTGTGCACGCGGCCGTCTCCGGACTGCTCCACGAGACCCGCCACGACGACCACGCCGTGCCTGGCGCCCGCAGCCGTCAGCGCACGGACGAACTCCCCGTCCAGTGTCTCGGCGTTCTCGGCGAGGGTTGCGTCCATGGGGTCGACGAAGTAGCTGGAATATTCCGGCAGGACCACCACCAGCGCGCCGCGCGCCGCGGCATCCGCCACCTGCTCCACCACGCGCCGGCGGTTCTCCGCACGCGACGATCCGGGCGC
>JAPSIX010000244.1 GCA_031178475.1 Microbacterium sp.
GGGGTGCGGCGCATTCACGCGCCGAACTTCAGTGCGCCGACACTCGGTGTCGGCTGGCGGAAAGGACATGAAATGCCATCGAAGGACGAAAAGAACCTGGCTCAGGTCCTCGAGAAGATCTCGCAGGACGAGGAGCCGCGACAGTCGATCATGCGGCGTGCTCACGAGATCATTCTCGCTGCGGCGCCGAACCTGAAGCCACGGATCTGGTACGGCATGCCCGCCTATGCGCTCTCCGCGAGCACACCGGTCCTGGTGACGCTCCGCAGCGACGCGCGCCTGAACCTCGCGCTCACCGAGAAGGTCGACTTGCGACCCTCGGGAGGCGCGGATGGCTCCCTGATGCCGGCAGCCTGGTACTTCGAGGACATCGACGACACTGCCGAGAAGCGGATCTCCGAGATCGTGCGGTCGGTGGCAGCGTGAGCGAACCACCACCGGGCCTCCCGGCAGAGGTTGCCCCCTCACCGGGAGGTCGCCTCACACCGGCGTGTCCTCCTCGCTGAGCGGCTCGCCGCGCCGCAGAGCCCGACGACGCCGTGCAGCGTCGACGATGGCCATCACCGGCGTCGCGGCGACCCCGTGGATGAGGATCGAGCCCAGCACCACGAGGCAAGCGATCGCCCACAATCGCTCCGCGCCCGGGAATTCGCCGTTCTGCAGCGCGTACGCGACATAGAACAGCGACCCGACCCCGCGCACGCCGAAGAACGCGATCACGCCACGCTCCCGCGGGCCCGTCTTCCCCGGCGTGAGGGCTACCCAGCCGGCAATCGGGCGAATGATCAGAAGCAGCACGGCAGCGAACACGACGTCCGAGGGGATGATCGTGTCGAGCACCCCCCGCGCAACGGCCCCGCCCAGCAGGATCAGCACGACGACCGTGAGCAGGCGTTCCACCTGCTCCACGAACGTGTGCAGCACGGCGTGCAGGCCGTGCGCGTGCTCCGCGGCTCGGATCGTGCATGCGCAGACGAAGACCGCCAGGAAGCCGTAGCCCTCGGCCACCTCCGCCGCGCCGTAGGCGAGGAACGTGGCTCCGAGGGCGACGAACCCGTCCGCGTGATTCGCGAAGCCGAACCGGCGGGAGAAGAAGAGCTGACGCAGGCACCATCCCACCGCCAGTCCGGCGGCCATGCCGATGCTGAGACGCCACAGCACGTCCACGAGGAGCCACTCGCCGAGCCATCCGCCCGGGGCGAATCCGGACACGCTGATCGCGATCGCCGCGTAGGTGAACGGGAAGGCGAGACCGTCGTTCAGCCCGGCTTCCGAGGTGATCGCGAAGCGGGCTTCGTCGTCGTCACGCTCCTCGGTCACCGGTTCGCTGACCTGCACCTCACCGGCGAGCACCGGATCTGTCGGCGCGAGGGCCGCCGCCAACAGCACCGCACTGGCCGCCCCGAGACCGAGCACCCACCATCCGAGCAGGCCGACGCCGATGACCGAGAGCGGCATCGTGATCGCGAGCAGCCGCCACGTGGTGGACCAGGTCCGCCAGCTGAACTTCCGGTTGATCGCCAGTCCGGCACCCATCAGCGACACGATCACGCACAGTTCGGTCAGATGCACGGCGAACGACGGATACCGGATCGGGTCGGGGTCGGGCAGGTCAGGGAAGAGGGCGAACGCCGCCATCCCTGCCGCGACGAACACCATCGGCATAGAGACCGGAACGCCGCGCAGCACCCGCGGAAGCAGCGCTGCGACGAGCGTCGCAATGCTGGCTGCCAGGTAGAGCAGACCGGCCGGATCCAACGTCATCGTGCGAAGAGGTCACATCATGCGATGACGGCGAGTTCGTCCAGCAGCAGCTCGCCCGTGGCGTTCAGTCGGTCCATGAGCGCCTTGATCCGGTGGGCGTCGACGGGCTGATGCTCGGCGATGTCGAAGCCGAACTGCAGCGGAATCGCAGGGTGGATCCAGATGGTTCGCCGGCGATTGACCTGGTCGTCGATCGGGATCCAAGTCATCATGAAGCTCTCCTGTCGGCGCAGCTTCGTGCCGATGACGACTTTGAGATGCGTCAGCATGACGTCGTCGATGGTGATCGCGTCCCCGGACCCGTCATAGGTCAATCTGCCCATAGTGGCAAGAGTAGCCCCTCGACACCCGCATCGGGCACGCCCTTCGCACTTCGGTCGCTCGCGCGCAACCCCATCAGTTCGATGGGGTTGCACGGGGTAACGTCCGCAACATGGGCGAAGACCGGATCTCGAGACAGGCGCACATCACAATCGACGATCACACCTTTGCGCTGTCGCCCGACCAGGACCTCGACGAGCTGAAGGAGCAGATCGAGGCGGCGGCCGACAAAGGCGGCCGGTTCGTGCGGTTCGGCACCGCGGACGGGGCCGAGGTGAGCTCGTTCCTCTCCGCCCGTCGCCTGGTCACCATAGCGGTGGGGGAACCGACTCACGCATCGGATGCCGGTGAGACCCCGTACCCCGGCGACCCCGACCTCTTCGATTTCACCGATCTGAACGGTTGACCGTCAGGCGCGCGCCCAGCCGTAACGGGAGATCAGCGACTGCGCCACCCGCGCGTAACGCCGTTCGTCGAGCACCGCGGCCTCACGCCTCATCCCGTCGGTGTGCACGCTGTAGAGCTGCTCGATGTCGACCCAGGACTCCCTGCCGCGGGAGTCCCACTCCCCTGCCCCGATCGGAACGTAGTCACGATCGCCGTCGTGCGATCTGCTGGTCATCCGCACGGCGTAGACCCGCTCACGGGACTGACGCCCGATCACGAGCAC
>JAPSIX010000245.1 GCA_031178475.1 Microbacterium sp.
TGGATCGAGCGGCTGATGCACTCGGCGAACTCCAGCGGCGGACTCATGCTCGTCGACGAGATCGAGTCCACCCCGGATGGGGCGCACGAGGCGAGTTGAGGAGGGCCGCGTGACGACCTCGCGATTCGACGTGGATCCGTGGAGCATCGGCGTCGACGGGGTGGCCGTCAGTCACCTCGCCCACGAAGAGTCGGTGTTCGGGCTCTCGAACGGTCACATCGGATGGCGGGGAAACCTCGACGAGGGCGATCCGCGTGGCGTGGCGGGCAGCTATCTGAACGGCGTCTTCGAAGAGCATCCGATGCCCTACGCCGAGGACGGCTACGGCTATCCGGACAAGGGTCAGAGCGTGATCAACGTGCCGAACGGCCAGATCATCCGGATGTTCGTCGACGACGAGCCTTTCGATGTGGGCCTCGGTACCATCGGCGCGCACAGCCGCCGACTGGATCTGCGCGACGGGACCCTCAGCCGGTCCGTCGAGTGGACGAGTCCGGCCGGAGCCACCGTGCACATCGAGTCCGCACGTCTGGTGTCCTTCACGCACCGCTCGGTCGCGGCGGTGCGATACCGCGTCACCGCCGTGGGATCGGCGGCAGACGTCACGGTGCTGTCGGAGGTGCTCGCGAATGAGCCGCTTCCCATCGTCCACTCGGATCCGCGCGTCGAGGACCTGCTGCGGTCGCCGCTGCGGGGAGTGGATGCCGCGGTGCTGGGCACCGCCGCCACGCTGGTGCACGACACGCGCGAGAGCGGCCTGCGCGTCGCGATCTGCATGGACCATGTGGTGACCGCGCCGGGTTCGGCAGCACCGGTTCTGGTCACCGAGGCAGCGGAGGACCTCGCGCGCACCAGGATCCGTGCCTCGCTGCAACCAGGCGAGAGTCTCGAGATCGTCAAGTTCGTCGGTCACGAGTGGGCGCGATCCTCAACGGCATCCACTCTCCGCGACAGGGCCGAGGCGGCCGTCGCCGAAGCGGTGAGCGAGGGCTGGGACGGTCTCGTCGCGGGCCAGCGAGCCACACTCGATGCGTACTGGGAGCACGCCGACGTCGAGATCGAGGGCCTGCCGCGGCTGCAGCAGCTCGTGCGGTACGCGCTGTTCCAGGTGTTCCAGGCCTCGGCGCGCCTCGAACTGCGCTCGGTGCCGGGTAAGGGGCTCACCGGCTCGGGATACCAGGGCCACACGTTCTGGGACTTCGAGGCGTTCGTGCTCCCCGTGCTGACCTCGACGCATCCGGAGGCCGCGCGGCAGGCCCTGCTGTGGCGCCACTCGACCCTGGATCGGGCGCGCGAGCGCGCGAGGCTCCTGCATCTCGAGGGCGCCACCTTCGCGTGGCGGACGATCGACGGCAGAGAGAGCTCGGGCTACTGGCCCGCCAGCACCGCCGCGTTCCACATCAACTCGGCCGTCGCCCGTGCGGCCCTGCACTACGTCAGGGCCACCGGCGACGTCGAGTTCGAACGGGAGACGGCGCTGGAGATCCTGGTCGAGACCGCCCGGTTGTGGTCATCTCTGGGCCGGTGGGACGACGTCGGCGGCTTCCACATCGACGGAGTCACCGGCCCCGACGAGTACTCCGCGATCGCGAATGACAACGTCTACACGAACCTCTCGGCGCAGACCAACCTGCGCGGTGCCGCGGCGACAGCGCGACGGCATCCGGAGGCGAGTGCCGCCCTTGGTGTGGGGGACGACGAGATCGAGCGCTGGGAGCGGGCGGCGGACGCGATGACGATCCCGTACGACCATCAACGCGGCGTGCATCCGCAGTCCGCCGGGTTCACCGAGCTCGAACGCTGGGATTTCGCGGCCACCTCGGCGGATCAGTACCTGCTGCACGACCACTTTCCGTATTTCGATCTGTACCGCAAGCAGGTGATCAAGCAGGCGGATCTCGTGCTGGCGCTGTACTTCGCGCACGAGGCCTTCACGCCGGAAGAGAAAGCCAGAGCCTTCTCGTACTACGAGGAGCTGACGGTGCGGGACTCGTCGCTGTCGGCGGCCGCGCAGGCCGTGATCGCGGCGGAGACGGGGCACCTGGAGCTCGCGCTCGACTATGTCGCCGAAGTCGCGACGCTCGACATCGAGGACCTGCACGGCAACACGGACGAGGGTCTGCACATTGCGGCGCTGGCCGGTGTGTGGGTCGCCATCACGGCAGGATTCGGCGGCATGCGCGACAGCGACGCGGGCCTGAGCTTCCAGCCGCGGCTGCCGCAGGCGATCAGCCGGCTCGGGTTCGGCGTGCGGATCGACGGGAGCACCCTGCACGTGCAGGTCACGCAGGAGCAGACCTCGTACCGGCTGAGCGCGGGCGCGCCGTTGACGATCCGGCACTTCGGGGAGGAGGTGGTTCTCGAGGCGGATCGCTCTACCGTGGTCGAGAACCCGCCTGTCCCGGATGCGGGCCCCGCGCCGACGCAGCCACCGAGCCGTGAGCCGCGGCCGTGGGCGGAGGCTCTGGCGTCGGCCGACTGAGCGGGTCTCGAATGGTGCGCTGATCGGGTTGTCGTGTCCGGTGGGAATGTCGGTGGCCCGGTGTTCAATGGAGGTATGAACAGCACCGGCGCAGTTCTCGATCGGGTCGCCTCAGACCTTGATCGGATGCTGTCCGGCGAGGCCCTGACGGCCGCGTCGGATGCCGAGAAGCTTCACGTGCTGCGCGCGGCCGGTGACGTGCTGCGGCGGGTGGAGGCGGTGATCGTCGAGACCGTCGCGTCCGTCGACGGCCGCCCGGCCGGTTCCGGGG
>JAPSIX010000057.1 GCA_031178475.1 Microbacterium sp.
CCGTGTGCAGGATGTCATCGACGCCCTGCACCCGCACCGCCGCCGCACCGCCCGCTGCGCACGCTTGGGCGATCTGCGCCATCGTGCGCGGATCACGCATCGGCTCACCGGGATATGCCTGGCACGAGACGATGAGCCCGCCCCGCAACTGCTCGATCACGTTCACTGTCGTCGTCCTTCCACCAGATCCCACGCTCCGCGCGCCGCACCGATGACCGCGGCTGCGTTCCCCAACATCGCCGGAATCACAGGTATACCGCCGAGTGGATCGATGAGTTCGCGCCGCAGCGCCGACTCCATGGCACCCCACCAGAGCCGGCCGGACAGGGCGAGGCTCCCCGTGAGCACGACGGTTTCAGGGTCGAGGACCGTCACGACTGCAGCGGCCGCGCGCCCCACGGCGGAAGCTGAATCCTCGACGGCCCGCAGCGCCGTCGAGTCGCCTTGGCTCGCCCTCGCCACCACTTCGCGCGCATCGGCGCAGCCGGTCATGCCGCCGAGCGCCAGGTAGCGTCGGTGCAGGGCGGGCCCTGAGCCCAATGCCTCGAGATGACCTGGGCGACCGCACGAGCACACGAGCTCACCGACGCCGGCGGTCGGCAGGTGACCGATCTCGCCGGCGACATGACGTGATCCGCGCAAGACCGATCCGTCGATCACGATCGAACCGCCCACACCCGTGCCGACCGCGACCACCAGCGCGCTTTTGACGTCGGCGGCGGCGCCCACCCATGATTCTCCGGTGGCGTGCGCATCGACGTCGTTCTGAACATGGATGGGGAGTTCCTCGTGGAACAGTGAGTCCAGGCGCGTCCTGAGTCCGCCCGCGACCTCCGTTCCCGCCCACCCTGGCATCGCACTGGTCGCCGAGACGATCCGGCCGCGGTGCGAGTCGACTACCCCGGCCGTGCCGATACCAATCCCGAGGATCTGACGGAAGCCGTCGCGACGGAGGGGTGTGGTGAGGTCGCGAATGAGGGCAGCGACGGCATCCAGCACTGCGCTGCTCCCTTGTGCCGCAGGGGTGGGGTGGGACTGAATCGTCCCCACGGTGCCGGAGGCATCGACCACTGCCCCGGCTATCTTGGTACCGCCCAGATCGATTCCGACCACCAGATCCGCGCCCACAGCGATCATCTCCGAAGCCCGCAGCACACTGCTCATCACGTCGTGTAGCCCACCGTGGCGAGGATGCCGATGCCGTTATGCGCGATCGGCAGGGTGCCTTCGGTGACGACGCACACTGATTCGCCGGTGTTGCCGTCCCGGTCGAGATCTGCCTCGTCCTTGCCCGGCAGGGCCATCGGAGCGAGCGATCGGTCCTGAATGGCGACGAGGGCTCTGTCACCCGCAGCGATGAACCGGGCGTAGGCGTGCGAGAACTTGGCGGGCACGAGCTGCGACCGGATCTCAGCGAGAATCCCGAAGCCGACGATGTCGTAGTACTTCGCCTCAGCGGTGCTCAAGTTGGTTCCCGAAGAACGCACGTACCCTCCGAAGGACATGTGGGCGTCGTAGTCCCAGGGGTCCTCCGTCGGCACGGTTCCCTGATTGTCGGGAGGATAGTAGGGGTCCACCGTGCCGGCCAGTGTGTCGTCCACGCAATCCAGTGGATCATTGGCCGAGGCCGTGTGGATCGCAGGCAGCGAGGAATAGCGCTGGTAGTGGCCAGCCACGGCGGCTGACGCCGTTGTCTCGTCGTTCACGCGCGACTCGTATCCGTACAGTCCTGCGAGACCGTACTCGACCATGTCTGTGCCGAGCGTGCCGCCCGAGGGAAGGCCGTTCGAGTAGGCGCACGAGCCCTTCCGGTGCCATCGGGCGTCTCGGCAGTTCGCACTGTTCGCGCTCTGTGCGACCACGCGGTTCTTAGCGGTCGCCGGAGACGAGAAGCGCACGGTGTACCAGTCGGTCCCGAGGTCCAGGCCTTCCTCCAGGAAGGTTCGCGCGAGTGCCGCGGCCGTCCTGTAGCGGCCGTCAGGGCTGCCCGCACTTTCTTCGAGGTCAACGAGGAACGCGCTTGCGGTCAGGTTCCACAACGACATCGTGGAGAAGAGATTGTTCCAACTCGAGACCTGATCGAAGAATCCTCCGGTCGGCTCGGTGGCGTTGCCGTCTGCATCGACGAACGGCTGTACGCCGTACGGAGCGTAGTACGGGCGCGGGTCTTGCATTCGTAAGAGGAAATCGCCGATGTCGGTCGCCGCGTCGAGATACGCCTGCGTGCCCGTCACCTCGTGTGCCGACAGAAGCGCCTGACCGCACATCGCATTGCCGAAGGTCGTGTAATAGAGCTGGCTCTCACCCAGCGCGCTCGCGACCGCCCCGTCGAACAGGTCAGCGTGCGCGGGGGTCTGGTCAACTTGATAGGCGAGTACCGCATCGGCGAATTCGTCGAGGATCGCGAGCTCCGAGCTCAGCACGGTTCGGCCACTCGCTTGTGCGCGGGCGGGGTAGTAGTGTGCGAGGAACTCCAACGAGGAACACGCGGCAGTGCTCTGGGGCACGTCGGGTTGCAGGCAGGGATCGACAGGGGTGCAGCGCCCGTCGGCGTAGAGTTCGGGGCTGGAGAGGTACGGCAGCTTGCGCATGAGCCCATTCCGGTGCTGCCCGTCTGCGGTGGCGAGGATCCAGTCTGCCAAGCGATCCAGCATCGCCGCGCTGGCAGGACCCTGCACGCCGGCAACATCCCCGTGCTGTTCTTCCGTGCTGAGGGCTCGCGAATGCACTGTGGAAACAACGTCGGGTTCGGCGGCGATCTCGCCAGTTCGCAGCCAGGGAAGCCGGACGTTCCACTCCGCCACACGCGTGGGGACGAGTTCCAGCTTCTCTTCTCCGACGACGCCCATGGGGCGGTGCACTCCGGTGAAGTGCTCGTCGAACAGCTTCCGAGCGTGGGGGAGCGTGTGCTCTCGCGCAAACGCATCGACTTGCTCGTAGAAGGTCTTCAGGTTCTGGGGATCAGGCTCGCCCAGCTCCGAGGCATACGCCGTCGTGGCGTTGCGCACGAAGTTCCGATACGAGTTGGTCTGCACCCACTCCGAGAGCGTCAGCTCGAGAGATTGCTCCGCCGCCTCGTTCAGGAGGGCTCTGCGCCAGTCCGCAACGGGGCGGCTGTCTGCCATCGCGGCTCCGGGCGGCAGTGCACCTGTACGAGCCCGCTCCAACAGTGCGTGTCGACCCATACTCTGGGAGAGAGGGATGCCGATGTTCCAGCCTGAGTAGGAGTCAAGGCGCCCCCGGGTGATCCTGCCGTCCAGCAGCGCCATCAATCGCGTGTCGGTCAATCCCGCGATCGCGTCGTCGCCGAGGGCGACCGTTCGTCCGCTCTCGATGTATTCGACGACTCGTTCCGCGAACGGCTGCACTGATGCTTGGCTTCCGCCCGTGTTCGCCATGAGCACGACATCAGCATCGTCAATGTCGGTCGTCATCCGGCCGCCAATCGTGGCGACGTAGCCGGTGATGAGCTGCTCGTAGCGGATGTTCTGGTACGGGGCCGTCCACTCGGCCCCATGCGTACGTGAGTATTCGACGTACACCGACGGTTCCGTGCCGGCGTCCTCAACGGCGATCTTCGCAAGCAGGAGCGATGCGACGACATCGGCGCCCGGGTACAGGACTACGCGGTCCTGCACGCCCAACTCGCGGATCCGTGCAGCGAGGGCGAGCGCCTCGGGACGGTGGAGCCCGGTGCCGGAGGCATCATCCTGCCCGATGACGAGATAGTCGAAAACGCCCTCGGCTGCCCACTCGAGCATGGCGAGGTTGAGTTCGTGGTTGCGCTTGCGGGTTGCGAGATAGTCCTCACGCACGTCCTGTGGAATCTCCGACTCCAGCAGATCCAGTTGCGGCGTCTTCTCGTCCATGCCGAGGTTCCTCACCTCGTCGACCAGTGTGGCCCATTGCCGGATCTTGGTTCGCCAGGGGCCTTCCGGGGTCAGCCGCATGATCGTGTCGAAGGCGTACAGCCGTTCACCGGGATTCTGCTTCCGCACGGTGCGGACCGACTCCAGGTTCCTCAGCGCGGTCTCCTGCGAAACGCTGCTGTTGCGCGAATTGAGCAGGCCGCCGTAGGCGAGCATCGGCAGAGCGATGACCGTATCGCCGGCCGCTCGCGCAGCGCGCACCAGCCAGTCTCCGGCGCGTGCTCCGTCGCCCGGGGTGAAGTGCCGTCCGAGGACCTCGGGCTGAGGAGTGTTGACTTCGAAGCCGAACGCTCCACCCAGCTTCTGAGGTGCGTACAGCGTGTAGGGCCGGTCGTCCAGGGGGAGAAGGGCGACCTGACCCAGGCTCGATTGTCCATTGGGGAGATTGTCCCCGTCCCATACGGTCACGGAGGTCGGCGTCTCGTCCTCGGCGACGGCGACGGCGACGGCGACGGCGCTCGACGCTGTGCCGACGACGAGCGCACACGTCAGCACTGTGGAGAGGAGGCCGCGCAGCGCCGGCGCGCGTACAGCTGATCTGATCCGCATGAGTACTCCCTTTGCTGGAATCGTCATCGACGTCTTGAATGGGTGCTAGCCATCATGGAAGGGAGTTTTTCGCAAAACAGCAAGGACAATTTTCTCTGAGATGGTTGTAGTTTTGCGTAAAACCCAGTTCTATCCAGTGCATGACCACTTCCGCATTCGCGCGACCCGATCGGGATCGACTCACGCGTCGGCCGACCCAGGCAGACGTCGCTCGTATGGCAGGCGTGAGCCAGACCACGGTCTCGCTGGTGCTCAACGGGACCGGAGAAGCGCAGCGTCGCGTCGGTGAGCAGGTCCGTGAGCGCGTGATGCGCGCCATTGCAGACATCGGATACGCGGTCAACCCGCTCGCCCAGTCCCTCGCCGGAGGCAGGACTTCGATCATCGGCGTCTACACCTACGAGCCCGTCTTCCCACACGAGGCGGGCAACTTCTACCACCCGTTCCTTGAAGGCATCGAGGATGAGGCACAGCGGTTGGGTGTCGACCTGCTCCTCTTCACCTCCGTCGCGCAGGCGGACCGAGGACTTGCCCGCTCGGTCGGGGTCCACCGGCTGAGGGTCGCAGACGGGTGCGTCCTGCTTGGACGGCACAGCGTCCCCGAGGACCTTGAGGAGCTGCTTCGGCAGGACTTCCCTTTCGCGTTCGTCGGGCGGCGTGAGGCCGGCGAGGGGCGCGTTCCCTTCGCGGGAGCGGCGTACGATTCGGCCACCCACGACGTGGTCAAGCACCTCCTGGGGCTCGGGCATCGCCGGATCGCGCTCGTGAACGGCTTCACCGGCCACGAGTCAGTCGAAGACCGGGCGCGCGGATACCGTTCAGCCATGACCGCGGCCGGGCTGCAGCCGGTGACATTCGACCGCGCCGGCCGTGCGCCCGCAGACCTCGTGGATGCGCTGCTGGAGAGCCGGATGTCAGCGGCGGTGATCACGTCCGATCTTGCCGGTGAGCTGCGTCTTGCGGCACTGGAGCGCGGTCTGAGCGTGCCCGGCGATCTGTCGCTGGCACGTCTGGGCGATCCAGAGGCGCCGGACCCCAGCGACGTCGATTGGACCGGATTCCTCATACCGCGCCGTGAGATGGGCGCCAAGGCGCTGCGCATCGTCATGCGCCAGCTCGTGTCGGACGACACCGATGAACTCGAGACGCTCATACCGTGCCGGGTGGTGCACGGAGCGACAGCAGCACGTATCGACGGGCCGATCGGCCGTCGACCCTCAACTGGAAAGGCTTGACTCTTCGTGGTTCAAGAACACACTCAGGTGCTCGTCGTCGGTGGCGGCCTCGGCGGGGTGGCTGCTGCTCTGGCCGCCGCGCGGAACGGCGTGGAAGTGATCCTCACGGAGGAGTTCGCGTGGCTCGGAGGTCAGTCCACGTCCCAAGCCGTGCCGCCGGACGAACATCCGTGGATCGAAGAGTTCGGCTGCACCGCGAGCTACCGCAGTTTCCGTGACGGCATCCGCGAGCATTACCGGCGCCACTACCCGCTCACGGCGGCAGCTCGGGCGAAGGACGATCTGAATCCCGGAGCCGGGTGGGTCTCGAGACTCTGCCACGAACCGAGGGTGGCGGTGGCCGTGATCGACGACATGCTCCGCCCCCACGTGTCAAGCGGGCGCATCCGCCTCCTGCAGCCGGCACGCCCGATAGCCTGCGCGGTGGAGGGGGACGCCGTCGCTGCCGTAACGTTCGCGACTGAGGGGGATGCGGGGCGCGTCACCGTCACGGCGGACTACGTGATCGATGCGACGGAGACGGGGGAACTGCTGCCACTGAGTGGAGCGGAGTATGTCCTCGGATTCGAATCCTCCGCCGAGACAGGGGAACCCAGCGCGCCCGCCGTGGCGCAACCCGACAACCTTCAGGCGCTCAGCTTCTGCTTCGCTGTCGATCACGTCGAGGGGGATCACACGATCGAAAAACCTCAGCAGTACGACTACTGGCGTGATTATCGACCGGACTTCTGGGGCGCGAATCTTCTCAGCTGGAGTGCGCCGCATCCGCGCACGCTTGAGATCACCACCCGGCACTTCGCCCCCAACCCGTCGGACGACGCTCTGGCTGTCGTCGCCGACCAGAGTAAGAACCCCGGCGATGGCAACCTGTGGACCTTCCGGCGCATCGCCGCTAAGGATCTCTTCGAGGACGGGGCTTACCCCAGCGATATCACCCTGGTGAACTGGCCGAGCATCGACTATTTCGACGGCGCGGTCATCGACGTGCCGGATGATGTCGCCGCCGCGCGGCTGCACGCCGCTAAGCAGTTGAGCTTGTCGATGCTCTACTGGATGCAGACCGAGGCGCCCAGACCCGATGGCGGGCGGGGATGGCCGGGCCTGCGGCTTCGTCATGACGTGGTGGGCACAGAGGACGGTCTCGCGATGGCCCCGTACCACCGCGAGAGTCGCAGGATCAAGGCACTCGAGACCGTGCGCGAACAGGACGTCTCGCTGGAGCTGAACGGGCCGAACGGCGCTCGGGTATACCGAGACAGCGTCGGGGTGGGGATGTATCGGATCGACTTGCATCCCTCCACGGGAGGAGACAACTACATCGATGTGGGCGCAGCGCCGTTCGAAATACCGCTCGGTGCCCTGATTCCGCAACGGATGACGAACCTGCTCGCGGGCTGCAAGAACATCGGCACCACGCATATCACCAACGGCTGCTACCGACTGCATCCCGTCGAATGGAACATCGGTGAAGCCGCCGGTCTCCTTTCGGCCCACTGTCTCAAGCGAGGCACCACCCCCCATGGCGTTCACGCGGACCCGGCGCTGGTCGCCGAGTTCCAGGACCATCTGGTCGAAGCAGGGGTGGAGCTGCACTGGCCCGACGGCGTCTACGGCTACTGACCCACCTTCCGGCCGCAATACCCTTCCGCGGCCGCTTCCCCACCACTCAAAGGAGAGCACACATGTCCCATCGCAAATCCCTCACGACCCTGGCGGCGCTCGCCGTCGGCTCTCTCGCGCTCGCCTCGTGCGCAGGCGGCGGCTCGACGAAACCTGAATCCGGTGAACCCGTCGACCTCCGAATGACGGTGTGGACGGCGGACGAGAACCAGCTCGCCCTGTTCGACGCGATCGCGGCGGAGTACGTGAAAGAGAACTCCGACCGGGTCGCATCGGTCACCTTCGAGACCATTCCGTTCGCGGACTACACGACGACCCTGACAACTCAACTGGCCGGTGGCAACACCCCCGACCTGGCGTGGATCTTCGAATCGAGTGCGCCCGAGTTCGTCCGATCCGGTGCCCTCGCCGACATCAAGCCGACCCTTCAAGCGCACGATGGCTACGAGTACGACGACCTCATGCCCAGCGCGCTGGAACTGTGGAGCGATGGTGACGGGCAGTACGCCTACCCCTTCTCGAACTCGCCCTTCGTCATGTTCGTGAACACCGACCGCATCGCAGAGTCCGGGCAGCCGAACCCGGCAGACCTCGTGGCCTCCGGCGAATGGACGTTCGACGCGGCGCGGGATATCTCCAGCGCCAGCGCCGCGGCCCTCGGCGGATCCGGCCTCGTCGTGCGGGACTTCGATTACACAGGGTGGGACAACCTCGCCACGGTGTGGGGCGGATGGGGCGCATCGCCCTGGTCGGAAGACGGCGCAACCTGCACGTTCACGGAGCCGGAGATGGTGGACGCCATGACCTGGTTCCACGACGCGATCTTCGCCGAGAAGGCGGTACCCGGGCCCGGCGCGAGTGCGGACTTCTTCGCGGGTGACGTGACCATGACGATCACCCAGATCTCGCGCGCCGCCGCTCTCGACGGCAGCTTCGACTGGGATGTGGTGCCGCTTCCGGCAGGACCCGCCATGCAGCAGAACGTGATCGGACAGGCCGGCATCGGCGTCTTCGAGAAGGGTGACAACGCGGAGATCGCCGCCGACTTCCTCGCCTACTTCACCAGCCCCGCCAGTGCGGAGCAGCTCGCTGCGTACTTCCCGCCGCCACGGAAGTCCCTCCTGAACGCCGAGACTTTGGCATCGGCGAATCCCAAGCTCTCGGAGGAGCAGCTCGAGTCGGTCGTGGTCGAGGGCATCGCCGGAGCTCAGAACAAGCCGTCGCACGAGAATTTCGCGAAGCTGCAGACCACTGTTCGCGGGGAACTCGACGCGATGTGGAACGCCGACGCCGATGTGCCTGGCGTTCTCAAGGACGTGTGCGCGGCCATCGATCCGCTTCTGCAGGGCTGACGATGACCATCGTCTCCTCGCGGAGGGTGGGCCGCGGCACCCGCGGCTTCACCCTCCGCGCGCGCGACGCGACCGTCGGCTATCTGTTCGCGGCGCCCGCGGTCCTGGGCAGCCTGGCATTCGTCATCGCCCCACTGATCGGAGTGATCTGGTTCTCATTTCATGAGTGGAATGTGCTGGCCGGCTCGTTTCGATTCGAAGGGGCTGCGAACTATGAGCGGATGCTGAAGGACCAAGCACTTCTCGACTCGCTCGCCGCGAGCGGGTGGTTCTCCCTCGGTCTCGTGGTCCTCAACATCACGCTGGCGATGGTTCTCGCGCTCCTGCTGAACCAGAAGCTGCGCGGCACGACATTCTTTCGCGTGGCCTTCTTCTCCCCAGTCGTTGTGTCGCTCGTGGCCTGGACAATCGTCTGGGGCTACCTGCTGCAGGCCGACGGCGGCATCAACTCCTTCCTGGCTCTGTTCGGAATCGACGGACCTAACTGGCTGCGAGGGAATGCGACGGCCATGATCGCCGTCATCGTTGTGCAGGTGTTCAAGAACGTCGGACTCAACATGATCCTGTTCCTCTCAGCACTCCAAGGCGTTCCGGAGGAGATCCAGGAGGCCGCGAAGCTAGACGGCGCCAATGCATGGCGGCGATTCTGGTCGATCGTGCTCCCCACGATCAGCCCTACGGTGCTGCTCGTATCGATCCTCACGGTGGTCGGCTCGCTCGAGACCTTTGCCCTCATCGACGTTCTGACGGAAGGCGGGCCGGGTACATCCACGACAGTGCTCGTCTACTACCTGTACCGGCAGGCGTTCGAGTTCAACGAGTTCGGATACGCCAGCGCCATCTCCGTGCTGCTGTTCGTCATCGTCCTGGCGCTGACGCTCCTGCAGTGGCAGACCAGAAAGCGATGGGTCTCTGATGAAGTCTGAACTCCTCGAACATCCCGGGGTCGCCGCCCTCGACGTCGCAGCGGGGGAAGAGCCTGACCCCCGGCGCAGCTCCCGCGCGAAGCCGCGCGCGCCCCGGGTGCTCCGCTTGCTCATGGTGCTCGGTCTCGCGGTGCTGTCACTGCCGTTCCTGTTCCCGACGTGGTGGATGGTCACCTCGAGCCTGAAGACGACGAGCGAGATCCTTCGGGTGCCGCCCACGCTTTGGCCGGCCGCGCCCACCCTGGAGCCCTACGTCGAAGTGTTCGCACTGCAGCCGTTCGCGCAGCAGTACTGGAATTCGCTGTACATAGCCGCGCTGGTGACGGCGGGCACCATCCTGGTCTCGGCGATGGCGGGGTACGCCTTCGCCCGCATCAGGTTCCCCGGCGCCAACGTGCTGTTCCTACTCGTCCTGGTCGGACTGCTCGTGCCCACTGAGGTGACGATCGTGCCACTTTTCCGCATGGTCAACGCACTCGGGCTGATCGATACGCATTGGCCTCTGATCGTCATCCCGATCTTCGGGGCACCGAGCGTCCTGGCGACCTTCATCATGCGGCAGTTCTTCCTCTCGCTCCCCGGTGAACTCGAGGAGGCGGGGCGAATGGACGGCCTGAGCCGGGCCGGCATCTTCTGGCGAATCGCCTTCCCCCTTGCCCGCCCGGCGCTCGCGGCCGTCGCCATCTTCACATTCCTGAAGTCCTGGAACATGTATCTCGAGCCGATCGTGTACCTGTCCAGCCGCGACAGATTCACACTCCCGCAGGCGCTCACGCAGTACGTAGACGCATACGGCGGTCCGATCTGGAACGTCCAGCTCGCCGCCACCACGCTGACGGTGATCCCCGTACTTGTCGTCTTCATCATTGCTCAGCGTCACTTCATCCAAGGTCTCGCTCACACGGGGCTGAAGGGATGAGGCACCGCCCGCACGCCGGGACGACCGACAGGACTGCGCTTCCTGCGCAGACGACGAAAGGAACGGCCATGCGACCCCTCGCGGCCATGATCTCGACCGCGGCACTGATAGCATCCGGTCTCGCTACCGGTGCGGCCGCCACCGCAGTACCTCCCGCGCATGCTGGACCTCCTCCCACGCTGGGGGAGATCGCGATCGTACCGCTCGACGACCGACCTTTCACGGCCGTGACCCCGGTGGAGATGGCGGCGTCCGGAGGCCACACCGCACTCACTCCCGACACCGAGCTGCTGGGCGAGTTCTTCGAATATGGCGATGCGGACGCAGTGGGCGAGTGGTGGGCGGATGCCGCGGCGGAGGCGGAAGG
>JAPSIX010000246.1 GCA_031178475.1 Microbacterium sp.
GTCTCCGCCGCGGAGGGCTCCGACACGGTGGAACCAGCGCTGCTCCGGTGGCCGGGCAGCCGAGAGCGCCGCGTGCCGCGCGTGGCCTTCGGCGTTGAGCAGGGCGTACCAGGCCGGAGTCTTGCCGTGGCCGCTCACCCATGCGAGGCTCGCAGCGGATGCTGCGGAGCGCCCATCGACGGCATCCGTCGCCAGCGTCACACCATGCCCGCGCTCGGCGAGCCGGGCCGCGACAGCCCAGCCCAGCACCCCTCCCCCGACGACGAGGAGATCACGCGGCGAACTGGTCGGGCTCATCAGTCGATGAACCGGCGGGCGATGCGGTTGCCCACGAACTGGACCAGCTGCACCAGGCCGATCAGCACCAGGATGATCAGGATCATCACGCCGAAGTCGTAGCGCTGATAGCCGTAGGTGAGCGCCAGGTTGCCCAGACCGCCGCCGCCCACTGCTCCGGCCACCGCGGTGGCATCGATGAGCGCGATGAAGATGAACGTCAAAGACAGCAGCAGCGGCCCGAAGGCCTCGCGGGCGACGAAGCCGAACAGGATGTGCAGGGGTTTCGCGCCGACCGCCTCAGCGGCCTCGACGACGCCCGGATCGACGGCGACGAGGTTGGACTCGGCCACGCGCGCGATGCCCACGGATGCCGCGATGGTGAGCGGCAGGATGGCCGCGGCGGGGCCGATGCTGGTGCCGATCATGGCGCGGGTGAGCGGGGTGAGCGCGACGAGCAGAATGATGAACGGGATCGGCCGCAGCGTGTTCACCACGATGTTCAGCACCGTGTGCACCACGCGGCTGTGCAGCAACTGCCCCGGGCGTGTGGCGAACAGGAAGATGCCGAGAATCAGACCGATGATCGCGGCGAAGAAGAACGACACCGTCACCATGAACAGCGTCTCGTACAGGGCCCTGGCCACCTTCGGCCCGACGACGGCGAAGTCGAGATCGATCACCACGAGCTCACCTCGGCTCGCTCGGCGAGTTCTGCGACGAACTGGTCGATCGCGGCATCCTGTCCGTGCAGCGCCAGGCTCACCTGCCCGTACGCCTGATTCTTCACGCGGGCGACGCCGCCCTGGATGATGGAGAAGTCGACGGTGTGCTCGCGGGCGAGGCGCGTCAGCAGCGGCGACGTGGCCAGCTCGTCGTCCATCGCCACCGAGATCCGACGACCAGGGAAGCGCTCGCGCAGCGCCGCACGCTGCGTATCGGTCAAGGCCGTGCGCGTGTACGACCCGACAAGCCCCGCGGTCACCGGATGCTCAGGGTGCGCCAGGATCTGGTGGATGTCGCCCGACTCCACGACCCGGCCGTCGCTGAGGATGGAGACCCGATCGGCCAGGCTGCCGATCACTTCCATCTCGTGGGTGACGACCACGATCGTGATGCCGAACTCGCGATTGACCGACCGCAGCAGCTCGACGATGTCGGTGGTGGTCTGCGGGTCGAGGGCGCTGGTCGCCTCGTCGGCGAGCACGATCGAGGGCCGAGCGGCGATGGCACGGGCGATCCCGACGCGCTGCTTCTGGCCGCCGGAGAGCTGCCGAGGGCGGGCGAACGCCTTACCGCCCAGGCCGACGAAGTCGAGCAGTTCGGCGACGCGAGCGGTGATGTCGGCATCCTTCCAGCCCGCGATCTTCAGGGGAGTGGCGATGTTGTCGAACACGGTGCGCGAGCCCCACAGGTTGAACTGCTGGAAGACCATGCCGACACCGTGGCGCAGCTGGCGAAGCTGCGGCGGCGTGAGCGCGGCCACGTCGATGCCGTCCACCAGCACCTGCCCGCTGGTGGGCCGCTCGAGCCCGTTGATCATGCGCAGCAGGGTCGACTTTCCCGCTCCCGAGCGCCCGATCAGCCCGTAGATCTCACCCGCCGCGATCTCGAGGTCGACATCCTGCAGCGCGAACACCGGCTCTCGCCCACGAGAGACGTACTGCTTGCCGACTCCGGAGAGCCGGATGCGGTGAGGAACCGAATGGTCGGCGGGCTGCACGATCGACCCGGCCTTCTACTGCGCCGTGAGTTCGGCCAGGGCTGCCCGGAGGTCGTCGACGGGCAGTTCCACGATCGTGGACTCACCGCGCTTCTCCTCTTCGAGCGCCGCGACCACGCGGCCGTCACGGTAGGTCTTCTCGAGCAGCTCCCATGCCGGTTCGTCGGCACGCTCGGCGGTCGTCGCCACGACGATCACGTACGGGCTCGAGGTGCTGGCGGTGGAGTCCTCCAGCACCAGGGCGTCTTCACTGGTGATGCCCAGCGCCGGGTCGAAGTCGTCGGTGGCGGCGACGACGGCGTCGATGGTCGGGTCGCCGTACCCGGTCTGCACCGACTCGTGCGCCAGACGCACCAGCTCGATGCCCCGCTCGTTCGCGGTGATGTCCTCTTCGACGGGGAAGACACCCGCATTGTCATCGACCTGGATCAGTCCCGCGCTCTGCAGGATGAACAGCGCGCGCGAGAAGTTGGCGGGGTCGTCGGGCACGGCGATGCGCGCACCATGCGAGAGCTCGTCGGCAGAACCGTGCCGGTCCGAGAACAGCCCCCATGAGGAGATCACGGTCGAGAACAGCGGCGTGATGTCGGCGTCGTTCTCCTTGTTGAACTGGCTCAGCCACGCGACGTGCTGGAACGAGTTGGCGTCGACCTCGCCTTCCAGCAGCGCCGTGTTCGGCAGGTACGGGTCGTCGAAGTTGATGAACTCGATGTCGAGTCCGTTCTC
>JAPSIX010000247.1 GCA_031178475.1 Microbacterium sp.
CAGCACCGCGCCCCGGTAGGCGCGCAGCGCCTCGACCAGGCGGTCGACCGTGTCGATGTCGAGGTTGTTCGTCGGCTCGTCCAGGACGACGAGATGTGGGGCCGGGTCCGCCAGCAGCAGCTTCGCCAGCGCCACCCGGAAGCGCTCGCCGCCGGAAAGTGACCCGACCGGCCGGTCCATCGCCGATCCCCGGATGAGGAAGCGGGCCAGACGGTTGCGCAGTTCCTTCTCGGGCACCTGCGGCGCGACCGCCGCGATGTTCTCCACGACGGATGCCGTGTCTTCCAGACCGTCCACGCGCTGGGGCAGGTACCCGATCCGATCGGTGTGCGCGGTCGCGCGCAGAGGGCCGGATACCGCCGCGACATCGGCGCTTGAACCGGCATCCGCCATCAGCCGCTCGAGCAGCGTCGTCTTGCCCACGCCGTTGCGGCCGATCAGAGCGACTCGCTCAGCGCCCTGCACGATCCAGCTGCGCTCGGTGTCGCTGAGCGTGAGGATGCGACGGGAGCGCGAAACCCCCGGATCAGGCAGTTCGATCTTCATCGAGTCGTCGTCGCGGATCCGACGTCCGGCCTCGTCGAGCGCGCGCCGGGCGGCACCCTCCTTCTCGCCGACCTCCACGCGGAGGCGTCCTGCCGACACCTGCGCAGCCATCTTGCGACCGTGCGCGACGATCTTCGGCACGCGCTTCTCGATCTCCGCTTTGCGGGCGGTCCGCGCGCGGTGAGCGAGCTTCGTCTCCGCCTCGATGCGCTGGCGCTTCTCCTTCTTGAACCACTGGGCAGCATCGCGTTCGGCTTGCCTGGCGGCATCCTGCTCGGCGTCGAGCCACGCTCGCCACTCGGAGTACGGTCCGCCGAACACGCTCAGCTCGGTGCCGTACAGCTCGGCGGTGTCGTCGACGAGCTCGAGCAGCGCCAGATCGTGACTGACCACGACGAGGGCGCCCCGCCAGTCGCGCACGATGTCGTACAGGCGCGCTCGGGCGTCGCGATCGAGGTTGTTCGTCGGCTCGTCGAGCAGCGTGATCGGCGCGCGGCGCAGGCGGATGCCGGCGATGGCGACCAGGACCGCCTCGCCGCCGGACAGCTCGCCGACGGTGCGGTCGAGGAACGACGGGTCCAGGCCCGCCTCTCCCAGAGCGGCCTCGGCGCGCGCCTCGATGTCCCAGTCGTCTCCGACGGCGTCGAAGTGGCCGGGATCGACGTCGCCGGACGCGATCGCGCGCACCGCGTCCAGAGGCTCGGCGACACCGAGCAGGTCGGCGACGCGCCGACGCGTGTCGAGCGTCAGCCGCTGCGGCAGATAGGCGACGTCGCCGCCGGTGGTCACGTGTCCCGATGTCGGCGTGAGTTCGCCGGCGATCAGGCGCAGCAGCGTCGACTTGCCGGCGCCGTTGCGGCCGACGAGTCCCGTGCGGCCGGAGCCGAACGAGCCGGAGACCGCGTCGAGCGCGACACTGCCGTCCGGCCAGACGAAGGCGAGGCGGTCGAGGACGACCGCGGTGGTGGTGAGTGATGACATGAGCGACTCCCGATGTGCGGGTGCGCAGATGCCGACGGGTCACGTCACGCAGATGGTGCGTGGAAAGACCGGATGCCGGTGGCGGGAAGGATCGTCGGATCAGCGCGTGGACAGGACGCGGAGGCGACGATTCAGATCAATGGACTTCCAGACACGGCGGACAGGGCTCGAAGATGCTACCGCCGGGCGTGTCGTGAGCGCAACCCCGAATCTCGCGGGTGCGCCGACGCCTACCGTGGATGCCATGGGCGAAGCGAACCACGAGCTGTCGAAGCAGCGCATCGGCTGGGGTGTGGGACTGGCGCTCGGCATCGGCATCGGCGTCGCGCTCGGCACCGCGATGGGCAACATCGTGCTGGGCATCGGCATCGGGATCGCCCTCGGCATCGCGCTCTCCGCGGCGTTCGCGGCGCCGCGCGGCAAGGCAGGCACCACCCCCGAAGACGTCCAGGAGGCCGAGGACGGCACGGGCGAGGAGCCCAACGAGACCGGTCGCTGACGCTGACGACCGTTCAGATCACGAGCGGTCTTCGACACCATCCCGCCAGGTCGCAATGAAGGAGCGGATGTCAGCGAGCTCCTGCTCGGAGATGCTGTGCGTGAGTCCCTGATACACGCGTCCCGAGAGCTCGGCGTGATCGGGCAGCCACTGGGCGGTGTGATCGATCAGGTGCGCGGGGATGACGTCGTCGTGCGTACCGCGACCCCAGAACACCCGCGGTCTGAGCTCGCGCAGCAGCTCGTCGTTCGGAAGCGCGCCCGGCGCAGCGTAACCGCTGAGCGCGATCACCGCGTCGAAACGTGCAGGATCCAGCCGCAGGGCCTGCAGGGCCACCGCCGCACCCTGCGAGAAGCCGAGCAGGGCGACGGACGCCGCATCACCGGCATCGGCGTCGAGCCAGGTGAGCAGTGACTCAGCCGCCGTCGTGATCGCGGCCGAATTGCGTGACTGCAGGTCGTCGATCGGGTACCAAGAACGCCCGGGGGTCGGCCACGGCGGCGACAGGGGAGCGGCCACGGCCGCCACGGCGAGGCCTTCCGGGAGGAAGGGCACGAGCCCGAACAGGTCTCGCTCGTCGGCGCCGTAGCCGTGCAGCAGCACGAGCAGCGGCTTGCCTTCACGCGGTCCGTCGGACCACAGGGTCGCGGTGGGGTCGATCGAAAGGCTCACGCACCCATCCTGGCATCCGGCACGGA
>JAPSIX010000058.1 GCA_031178475.1 Microbacterium sp.
CACCCTGCTCAGCGTGCACTGGATCACCGACACCGCCGGCGGAGCGCTGGTCGGAGCGGGGACGGCGCTGATGGTGGCCGCGGCGGTGCTCACCTGGGCGCGGCTGGAGCGGCATCCTGCAGCTGCCAGCGCCGGGGAGCCGGTCGCCGAGCGCCGGCCAGCGGGCATCGTCTCACCGACCCCGACCGGGTCACCCGCCGACCAGCAGCCCGTGGTGCAGATCCGCCCGTACCTTCCGTCTGATCGCGACGCCCTGTACGAGGTGTGTGTGAAGACGGCGGATGCCGGCGGCGACGCCACGGGTGTCTTCACCGACGACCGGCTCTGGGGGGAAGTCTTCGCCGTGCCCTACGCCGAACGGCATCCGGATCTGTGCTGGGTCGTCGAGGCGGCCGACGGACGGACCGTGGGGTACGTCGTCGCCACCGACGACACCGATGCGTTCGAGCAGTGGTTCCGCGACGAGTGGTGGCCGACGAAGTCTGATCGGTACCCGCTGTCGGGCCAGACCCCGCCCAACCGGCAGGACGGGATCATCCTCTACGCGTCGCGCCGGGCGCCTGGACGCGAGCCGCACGCGGCCGAGTACCCCGCGCACCTGCACATCGATCTGCTGCCCGAGACGCAGGGCCAGGGTCTCGGACGCCGCTTGATGGACACACTGTTCGCCGAGCTGCGCCGTCGCGGCGTCGCCGGGCTGCATCTCGGAATGAACCCGGCGAACGCTGGGGCGGGCGCGTTCTATGAGCGGCTCGGCATGCACCGGCTGGAGTCGGGGCCGGACACGGTCATGTACGGAATCAGGTTCGACAGCTGACGGCGGCAACCGGAGCCTCGGCAGCGCGGAACCGGAACCTGCGCGAGGCTGCGCCTCGCTGGTTCGAATCCCGCTCTGTCCGGGAAACGTCTGAAGGCCCCCGCTGCGCGGAGGCCTTCAGACATTTGGCGGTGACGGAGGGATTCGAACCCTCGGTTGCTTGCACAACACACGCTTTCCAAGCGTGCTCCTTCGGCCGCTCGGACACGTCACCAGGGGAACAACCTGACCATCCTATCCGATCGAGCGGGTGCCTCAGACCGAGCCAGTCGGTGCCCGATAGTGCCGTCAGAGCAGCTGTTCCACACGGTACGGCACCATCTCTCGCATGACGAGACCCGTCGTGGTGCGCTTGACTCCGTCGACGTGGAGGATGCGTCCGGCGACGCGATACAGGTCGTCGGCGTCTCGGGCGACGACGCGGATCAGGAGGTCGGTGATGCCCGACAGCCCGAGCACTTCGACCACCTCGGGGATCGAAGCCAACGACTGGCCCACTGCGTCCAGCTTGCTCTGCTTGACCTTCGTGACGACGTAGGCACTGAGGGGGTAGCCGAGGAAGGCCGGATCGATTCGGCGCTGAAAGGAGCGCAGCGCGCCGCCGTCCTCGTACCTCGCCAAACGGGCCCGCACGGTGTTGCGGGCGAGGCCGGTCGCCTCCGCCAGCGCGACGATCGTCGCTGCGGGATCGCGGATCAGCTGACGTAGCAGCGAGGCGTCCGTGCGGTCGGCGACAAGGCGGGAACGTGCCACGGTGATCACCGCCCCTCTGTAAACGACAGCACGATTTGCGCTATCTGATCAATTTAGCGCCCGCGTCTTGCGCGAGGCAATCCCTTGTTGGTCGAATGAGCGCACCATCTGCTTCACGCTCATGCCGCCCGAACCCTGGGACCGCGGGAGCGCACCGGCCCAGAAGGCTCCGGCACTTTCACCGATGCGGGCGAGGTCGCCCGGCATCCGCACCGAGGGACCCGCCCTATGAACGTTCTCGAGACTCTTCCCGTCGTCGGCGCCCCGGAAGAGACCCAGGAAGAACTGGATCTGGATGTGCTCGCTGCTGTCGAGCAGCGTGTGCTCTGGCTGGCCACATCGATGATCCACCACGCCAACCGGGTGCGCCCGAACCCCTCGGGCCTGAAGGTCGGCGGGCACCAGGCCTCCAGTGCGTCAATCGCGACGATCATGACCGCGCTGTGGTTCGAGCAACTACGGGCCGAGGACCGCGTCTCTGTGAAGCCGCACGCGTCGCCGGTGCTGCACGCCATCCATTACCTTCTCGGCGAACTCCACGACGAGCAGATGACCACGCTCAGGCAGTTCGGCGGCATCCAGAGCTATCCCAGTCGGGCGAAGGACCCAGGCACCGTCGACTACTCGACGGGGTCGGTGGGCATCGGAGCAACGGCGCCGATCTGGGGCGCCATCTCCCGCCGCTACGTCTCGTCGATCGCGGGTTCCTCGGCCAAGGGGCGGCAGTACTCGCTGGTCGGCGATGCCGAACTCGACGAGGGGGCAGTCTGGGAGGCTCTGATGGATCCGCAGGTTCCCGACCTCGGGGAGCTGGTCTGGATCGTCGACCTCAACAGGCAGTCCCTCGACCGCGTCGTGCCGAACATCGCCGCGGGCAAGATCGAGCGCATGTTCGAGGCGGCCGGGTGGCAGGTCATCACGGTGCCGTTCGGCCGCACGCTCGAGGGTCTGTTCCGTCGGCCGGGAGGAGACGCGCTGCGCGCCCGCATCCTCGACATGCCGAACGCCGAGTACCAGCGGCTGCTGCGGTGCTCTGCGAGCGAACTGCGCCGGCGCCTCCCCGGCGCGGATGCCGGAGCCGATGGCATCCGGTCGCTCATCGACGCCATCGACGACAGCGAGCTCGTCCGCAGCGTTCGCAATCTCGGCGGACACGACCTCGGTGCCCTGCGTGACGCGTTCGCACGCATTGACGACACGCGCCCGTCCGTCATCATCGCGTACACCATCAAGGGCAACGGGCTCCCGACGGCCGGGCATCCGCAGAACCACTCGTCGCTGCTGAGCGTCGAGCAGTACGAGACTTTCGCCGCCGAGGTCGGCATGGACACCGGATCCCCGTGGCAGAGGTTCGACCCGTTCTCGGCCGAGGGTCGGCTGTGCGGCCGGACAGCCGATCGGCTGCGGCGCGAGCCGATCGCGGCGGTCGTGCCGCCCGCGGTGCCGGCCGACTTCGGTCGAACGCCGTCGGGCACGGGGACCACTCAGGCGGCGCTCGGCCGTCTGCTGCTCGACCTGACGCGCTCGGCGCCGGAGGTCGCCCGACGAGTGGTGACCGCGAGCCCCGACGTCTCGAGCAGCACCAACCTCGCAGGCTGGCTGAACAAGGCGGGAGTCTGGTCGACGCGCGACCGGCAGGACTGGTTCGACGACGATCCCGAGACCATCATGCACTGGCGAGAGCGCCCGTCCGGTCAGCACATCGAGCTCGGTATCGCCGAGGTCAATCTGGTGAGTCTGCTCGGCGAACTGGGTGCCACCTGGAGCCGCTGGGGGCAGCCTCTGTTTCCGATCGGCGTGCTCTACGACCCGTTCGTCGAGCGAGCGCTCGAGCCATGGTCGTATGGCATGTACGCAGGCGGCCAGTCGATTCTGGTGGGGACTCCGTCCGGCGTCTCACTGGCGGCTGAGGGCGGTGCCCATCAGTCGATCAAGACGCCGTCCATCGGTCTCGAGCAGCCCGAGTGCGTGAGCTTCGAGCCCGCGTTCATGCAGGAGGTGGAGTGGATGCTGCTCGCCGCGATGTCGCAGATGGCGCGGCCAGGAGGGCGCTCAGCGTACCTGCGGCTGTCCACCAAGCCGGTGGACCAGACTCTCGCGGCGATCCCGGCCGATCCCGCGGCCCGTGAGCGGCGACGTCGCCAGACGGTCGCCGGCGGCTATCGGCTGCGCAGTGCGCAGCGCTCCGCCGCGACGATCGTCGCGATGGGGGCGATGGTGCCGGATGCCATGGATGCGGCGTCCCGTCTCGCGGTGCTCGGACACGACGTCGACGTCGTCTGTGTCACCAGTCCCGGTCTGCTCTTCGAAGCCCTGCAATCGCGTGGCGGACAAGGTGAGGGAGTCGGCTGGATCCTCGATCAGATCCTGCCGAGCGAACGCGCCGCGCCGATGGTGACGGTGCTCGACGGACATCCGCACGCACTGGCATTCCTCGCCGGCGTCCACGGTGTGCCGGCACGCCACCTGGGCGTCAGCAGGTTCGGTCAAGCCGGGGACCTCGCGTCGGTCTACCGCTATCACGGCATCGATGCCGACAGCATCGTGCGCGCGGTGCTCGACCTGACCGAGTGAGGCCGTCAGCCCACAGAGACCGCCGTGGCGGCGCGGGTGAAGGCCGACACGGCGTCGAGGTCCTTCTCGAACCGGCCGTCGCCCAGCGGTCGGTTGGTGAGGGTGAGCGAATCGACTCCCCACGGCTTGACCGCCGTGATCGCAGCCGCGACGTTGTCGGCTGAGAGTCCACCGGCGAGGATGACCGGAACGTCGACATCCGAGACGATAGCGGCGCTGCGCGACCAGTCGTGAGTGACGCCGGCTGCACCGACACCCTGCACGTCAGTGGTGTACGAGTCGAGGATCAGATAGTCGGCGACCCTGGCGTAGTCGCGGGCCCATTCACGGTCGCCGTCGGCACCCACAGCGATGGCCTGCATGATCTGCATCCCCGCAGGGATCATCCGGCGCAACGCTCGGACGGCAGCAGGGTCGACGGCGCCCACTTCGCCGCACAGGTGCAGGATGTCGGGGCGCACGACAGCCGCCATCCGCGCGATCTCCGTGACATCCGTCTCCACGCTGAGCGCTACCGACTTGGCTCGGCCGCGCAGCGCCTCGGCGGCGGCAGCAGCAGTCTGCTCGCTGATCTGGCCGGGCAGGCCGACCGTGGTCGGCGTGAGGCCGACGTGGTTCACGCCGAGGTCGGCGAGGGCCAATGCTTCCTCGGGGGACTGTGCGGTGTAGATCTGGACGATCATCGGACGCTCCTGGTTATCGGGGTGGGACACGGTCAGAAGGAGCTCTCGACGATCGACTGCCCCGCCCGCTGCTCCCGGCGCAGAACTTCGTCGAGGTGACGGTGACTGTAGGCGACGCACAATGCGTCGAGCAGGGTGAGCTGACACAGCCTGGCGGCGATCGGTTCATTCCTGGTCTCATGTGACACGCTGATCAGAACGGAATCGGCGGTCTTGGCCAGGTGTGACTCCCTGTTCCCAGTGATCGCAAGCACCTTTGCCCCGGCCTCGCGCGCCCCCTCGGCCATACTGACCACTGAACGGGTGGCACCCGAGTAGGAGATCGCGACCACCAGGTCGTCCGGACCCAGCAGAGCGGCGTGGATGTTCTGCACTTGAGAGTCGACCGGGGCATCGCAACTGATGCCGAGTCGCCGGCAGCGCTGGTAGAACGCCTGGCCGACGACACCCGAGGTCCCCACGCCGCCCACCAGCACGCTCGACGCGCTGTCGAGAAGGTGCAGCGCCGCCGTGAAACCGGCCGGGTCGATGACATTCGCGGTGTCCTGCAGCGACAGCGTGGCCCGGGCGAAGACCTTCCTCGCGATCACGGCAGGATCGTCACCGTCCGCGATGTCGTCATGGATGAGCTGCATCGGAGTGGCGAGGTCGCGCGCGAGTGCGAGCTTCAGGTCGGTGAAGCCGGCGAAGCCGGCGTTGCGACACATCCTCAGGACGGTCGTGTCGCTGACATCACAGGCCCTGGCCACATCAAGCATGGATGCCTCGAGCACGGCCTCGGGACCGTCGAGGATCCAGTCCGCGACACGTCGCTCGGTGAGGGACAGACTCGGCAAGGCGGCACGGAGGAGCGTCAGCGCCCCTGCTCTCTCCATCGAAGCCATGCGTCCCCCGCTCATCCGTCGAAGTGGTGCTACCACGTCGAATGCGTCGAGTATATAGTGATACCACTTTCCTCGACACTGTCGTCCCGAAGGAGCCCCCTCATGAAGCCCTACTTCCGCCGAGCTGCCGTGGCCGTTGCCGCCGCCGGATCGCTCGTCGCCCTCTCCGGTTGCGTCGGCAGCGGATCAGCGTCGTCAGACGGTGGCGGCGACGACACACTGACCGTGTGGCACGCCTATGCCGGGCAGGACGACAAGGTCGCGTTCATGAAGTGGGCGATGGACGGTTTCAAGAAAGATCACCCCGACATCGAGATCAAGGAGGTGGCGGCCGAGCAGTCTTCGTACAAGACCAAGCTCCAGACCGCGATGTCGACCGGAGACGTGCCCGATGTCTTCTACACACTGCCCGGCGGTTACCTCGACGCGTTCGTGCAGAGCGGCCAGGTCGCGAACCTCGACGATGCGCTCGCCGAGGAAGGATGGGGCGACGGCTTCATCCCGAGCGCCCTCGAATCGGTCACGTTCGACGGGTCGGCCTACGCCGTCCCTATCGATATCGACGCCGCCGTGGTCTGGTACAACAAGAAGCTCTTCGCTGACAAGGGCTGGGACGTGCCGACGACGTGGGAGGAGTACCTCACCCTCTGCGAGAAGATCAAGGCCGACGGAGTGGTACCGGTGGCCCTCGGAAACAAGGACAGTTGGCCCGCGACGTTCTGGTTCCAATACGGCCAGATGCGCACGCAGGGGAGCGGGATCATCACCGAGTTCCTCAACGGTGCCGAAGCCTCCTTCGCCCCGGAGGGTGCGAGCATGCTGGAGGAGCTCGCCCAGCAGGAGTACCTGCCGACGGGGGCCAACGGTATGTCCGACCAGGAGGCGAACCTGCTTTTCCTCAACGGTCAGGCGGCCATGGTCCTGAACGGCACCTGGCAGATCGGCATGTCGGCGGATGCCCCCGACGGCTTCGAACTCGGCTACTTCCCGTTCCCGACCGTCGACGGCGGAGCCGGCGACCAGAGCGACGTGCTCGCGGGCGTCGCAGCGGCGTTCGCGATGTCGGAGAAGGCCGAGAACAAGGAAGCGGCCGTCGAATTCCTGCGATACATGACCAGCCCAGATGTGATGAAGAAGTACGTCGAGCTGCGCAAGACCATGGTGACGCTGAAGGGAGCCACGACCCCCGACGTGGCCGGTCCCGTGCTTTCCGGCATCGTGACCGACATCGTCGAGCCCGCCGGACACCTCGACCCGTTCTACGACACCGCACTGCCCCCGAAGGCCACCACCGTGTACTACTCCACCTTGCAGGGGCTGATCGAAGGGTCGATCGACGCGCCGCAGGCGGCGGAGCAGGTCGGCGAAGCGGTCAATTCCGGCGAGTGACGCGCATGCATAGCGAGGCACGGACGATCGACCGGCTCACAGCGGGCCCGTCGATCGACCGTGCGCGCCGTGGGGGCCTCCGCAGGGCGAAGCGGCGCGAATCCATGATCGCGGTGCTGTTCCTGGCCCCGGTGCTCGTCTTCCTGGGCGCGTTCGTGGCGTACCCCCTCGCGAATGCCGGGATGCTGTCGTTCTTCTCCTGGGACGGGTTCTCCCCGCGCGAGTGGGTCGGGCTCGACAACTTCGCTCGGCTGCTCGGCGACGGCGTGTTCTGGACCGCACTGAAGAACAACGTGCTGATCGCGCTGGCCGCCATCGTGTTCCAGGTCGGACTCGGAATGGTCATCGCATACTGGCTCGTGCGTGTGATCCCCCGGTTCAAGCGGCCCGCCATGTTCCTCTACGTCATCCCGGTGGTGATCAGCGAGATCTGCATCGGTCTGCTCTGGCAGTTCGTGTACAACCCCTACTTCGGGTTGTTGAACGGCTTCCTCGAGCTGATCGGACTCGGCGAGCTCAGCCAGGGATGGCTCGGTGACCGCAATCTCGCGATGCCCGCTGTGCTGGTGGTGATGAATCTCACCTATCTCGGTCTTTATATCCTGTTGTTCGTCGCGGCGTTCCAGGATGTCGACGAATCAGTGTACGAGGCCGCCTCCCTCGACGGTGCCGGGCATTTCCGCACGTTCTTCGGCGTCAGCGTGCCCATGATCTTCTCCAATGTGCAGGCCACCGTGCTGCTCGCCGTGGTGACCTCGTTCAAGACGTTCTCGCTCGTGTTCGTCATGACCAGGGGAGGTCCGAACAACTCCACCGACGTCATCTCGACGTACCTGTTCAAGACCGGCTTCGGTAACTTCGAGGCGGGTTACGCCTCCGCCATCGGCATCGCCCAGCTGCTCATCACCGTCGTCGTGGGCATCGGCGTGCTCGGGATGACCCGCTCGCGCGGGCGCTCTTCGACGCCGGCGCCGGGAGCGAGCCGATGAGCGAGGCGATGAGGACGCGGACGGCGCCGAGCCCCGGGACGATCACGGTGCTGGCGATCCTGGCTGTGCATCTGGTCGTCGTGCTGTTCCCGTTCGTGTGGATGATCTACAGCTCATTCAAGACGAACAAGGAGTTCCAGGGGTCGGTGTGGTCGCTGCCCGCCGGGCTGCAATGGGACAACTACGCGTCCGCTCTCGGAGACGGGTCCCTGGCTCTGTACGCCTGGAACTCGCTGCTGGTCACGCTGGCGTCTGTCCTGATCACCGTCGCCATCTCCACCGCGGCCGGATATGCGTTCATCGTCTACCGCACGCGGTGGATGCCGGCGGTCGAGCTGATCATGCTGGTGGCGATGGCCATCCCGGCGTACATCGCTCTCGTCCCTCTCGTCGCCATCATCCGTGAGATGGGCATGCTCGACACCCTGCCGGGCGTCATCCTGCCCACGGTCGCGTTCAACCTGCCCATCTCGGTGCTGATCATGCGCGCCTTCTTCGCCTCGGTGCCGCGCGACCTGATCGAGGCCGCCCGCATCGACGGGGCGTCGGAGTTCTCGGCTTTCCTGCGCGTGATGGTGCCGATCGCACGGCCTGCGATGTTCACGACAGCCATCGTGAACGTGATCTGGGTCTGGAACGATTTCCTCTTCCCTCTGGTCGTGCTCAGCAGTCCGGAGCGCAAGACACTCCCCCTAGGCCTCACCGACTTCGTCGGCGAGCGCACCACGAACTACCCCGTGCTGCTGGCCGCGATCCTGCTGGCAGCGCTCGGATCGTTCCTGGTGTACCTGGTCTTCCAGAAGCAGGTCATCGGCGGACTCACCAGCGGGGCACTCAAGCAGTGATCGCGCCTCGCGTCATCGTCGGAACAGAAAGGATGCCCACGTGGACAACCCCCAGGAGCTGAGTCTCGCCAGCCGTGCCGTGTACTACTCGCCGGAGGAGAGCTCGCAGTCGATCAGCTACCCGATCTTCATGTCGGCCAACTACGAGTACGCGGGCGACGCATACGACCAGGTCGTGGACGGGGCGCGACGCGGCGTGAACATCTACAGCCGCTGCGGCAACCCGAACGAGTACAAGCTCGACGATCAGATGGCGCTCATCGCCGGGGCCACCGACGCGCTCTCCGTCGCTTCAGGCATGGCCGCGATCTCCCACGCGGTGCTGGGGCTGCTGCGGGTGGGCGATCACGTCGTCGTCGACCTGACCACCTACAGTTCCACGCACGAGTTCTTCGACCACCGGATTCAGGACTTCGGCATCGAGGTCACCTTCGTCGACTCCTCCGACGTCGAGCAGGTCCGTGCCGCGATCCGCCCGGAGACGAAGGCCGTCTACGTCGAGACCATCGCCAACCCGACAATGAAGGTCGCGCCGCTGCGGGCGATCTGCGATGTCGCCCACGAGCGCGGGATCGTCGTGCTGTGTGACAACACGTTCGCCAGTCCGGTGGTGTGTCGTCCCCACGAGCACGGCGTCGACATCGTGCTCGAGAGCGCGACGAAGTTCATCGGCGGCCACAACGACGCCGTGGGCGGCGTGATCAGCATCCGCTCCGACATCCTGCCGGAGGACTGGCTCGAGCAGATCCGCTGGAACACACTCACGAAGTTGGGCGGTGCGCTCTCGCCGTTCAACGCGTGGCTGCTGCTGCGCGGCATCCAGACACTGCCACTGCGGGTGGAGCGGATGACGGAGAACGCCGGTCGTCTCGTGGAGTGGCTGGCCGCGCACCCGAAGGTCACGCGCGTCTACTATCCCGGACACCCGTCACACCCGCAGTACGAGGCGGCTCGTGAGCAGCTGGACTCGCCCGGAGCCATGCTCGCCTTCAGCGTCGACGACGAGGCGCGGGCCGCGCAGGTGTGCAAGAACCTGCAGCTGGCGTCCTTCGCGGCGAGCCTCGGGGGCGTGCGCACCGTGACGCAGTTGCCTGCGACGATGGCCTTCCTCGACATCCCGGACGAGGAGCGGCAGCAGATGGGCATCACTCAGGGCATGATCCGCGTGTCGGTGGGCATCGAGAAGGTCGACGACCTCATCGCCGACTTCGCGCAGGCGCTGGGGGACTGACGGTCATGGCGCTCGGGGTGCCGGACGATGCGGAGGTCGTGCTGCTCGGCGACCTCAACATCGACCTGCACCTCGACATCCCCGCGTACCCGGCCCCCGGCGGGGATGGGGTGGCGTCCAGCCAGCGCATGGGCTTCGGCGGGTCGGCGGCGAACACCGCCGTGGTCCTGACCGCGCTCGGTGTCCGCACCGCCCTGATCGGGTGCGTCGGCGACGACGAACTCGGTGCCCAGGCGATCGCCGGGCTGGCCGCGACAGGCGTGGGGACAAGCCTGATCCGCCGGACGGCCGAGGAGCGGACGTCGCTGAACGTCATCACCGTCACGCCCGACGGCGAACGGACCATGTTCGCGTATCGGGGCGCCAGTGCACTGCTCACGCCCGACGCCGTTCCGACGTCGTTCCCGCACGCCAAGCATCTGCATGTCTCGGGATACGCCCTGCTCGCCGAGCCTCAGCGCTCCGCCGCCATTCATGCCGCGATCGTCGCCCGCCGGGCCGGCATGA
>JAPSIX010000248.1 GCA_031178475.1 Microbacterium sp.
CTCGTCTACTACCTGACCGACTCCCTGGGTGTCGCCGCGCTCGCGGCCGGCCTGATCGTCACCGCCGCGAAGATCTGGGACGTGCTCATCGACCCGATCGTCGGCGGGCTCAGCGACCGCTTCCTCGCCCGTTCCGGCACCCGCCGCGGCATGATGCTCGTCGGTGCCCTCGGTCTGCCCGTCGCTTTCGTGCTGACCTTCGCCGTACCCGCCGGGTTCAGCCCGCTGCCCGCGGCGATATGGGTGCTGCTCGCGTTCATGCTGGCGGCCACGTTCTTCAGCCTGTTCCAGGTGCCGTACATCGCGATGCCCGCCGAGCTCACCGACGACTACCGCGAGCGCACTCGGCTGCTCAGCTGGCGGGTGGTCGTGCTCACCATCGCGATCCTGCTGTTCGGCGCGGGCGGCCCCGAACTGCGCGCGTTGTTCCCCGATGACGAGCTGCGCGGGTACCTGGTGATGGCGAGCGGCGCCGCCGTGCTGCTCGCAGCCGGACTGCTGGTCGCGACGACGGTCGCACCTCGCCGGCCCCTGCTGCCGGTGCGCCCCGGGGCGTCGATCGCCACGCACTACCGCAACGGCATCACCGTGCTGCGCGAGAGCCCGCCGTTCCGCGCGCTGCTGGCCACCTTCATGCTGCAGGGCCTGGCCACCGGGCTCATGCTCGCCGCTGCCCAGTTCGTGGCGCGCTGGATCCTGCACGACGAGACCGCCGTCACAGCACTGTTCGTCGCGCTGATCGCCCCGGCGCTGCTGATGGCCCCGGTGTGGAAGATCGTCGCCGATCACGTCGGCAAGGAACGAGCGTTCCGACAGGCCACCGCGCTGTTCCTGCTCGCCACGCTCGTGCTCGCCGCGATGGTCTGGATGCCCGGATGGTGGATCCTCGCACCCGTCGGCCTGGCCGGCGCGGCGTACGCGGGCCTGCAGACCCTGCCGTTGGCGATGCTGCCCGACGTGATGGCGCACGACCGCACCGGGAACGGCGGCGAGAACAGGGCGGGAGTGTTCAGCGGGGTGTGGACGGCCGGTGAGACCACCGGCATGGCACTGGGGGCAACGGTGCTGTCGATCGTGCTCGCCCTCACCGGATACATCGAGACCACAGCCGACGTCGAGGTCGCCCAGCCGGGTGCCGCGCTCACCGGTATCGCCGTGTCGTTCAGCCTGCTCCCGGCCGTGCTGATGGCCGTGAGCCTGGTGTCGATGGCCCGCTACCGGCTGCGCGAGCGCGACATCGTCGGGATGTCGGGGTGAGCCGGCGCGCCGCGCGCCTGCCCGAGAACGAGGCGGTGCTCGAGCGGCTGCGCGAACTGCGCGCGGACGACGCGGCGGCGCGAGGCGGCCGCCTGCTCGCGTACGTCTACGACCCGGGTCTCGACAGCTTGGACGATCTGGCGGATGCCGCGGCATCCGAGCTCCGGCACGTGAACGGCTTGGACCCGACGGTGTTCCCCTCGGTGGCCGCCATGGAGCGCGACGTGCTGCGCTTCGTGACGCACGCCGTGCGCGGTGGACGGTCTGTGGTCGGCTCCGTCACGAGCGGCGGGACCGAGAGCTGCCTGCTCGCGGTGAAGACCGCACGCGACCTGTGGCGGGAGCGGAGCGGCCCGGGGCGGCGGCCGCGGCTGGTGGCGCCCATCACCGCGCACGCGGCGTTCCAGAAGGCGGCCGAACTGTTCGATCTGAAATGGGACCCGGTGCCCTGTGCGCCGGACGGCAGCGCCCAGGCATCCGATCTCATTGCCCGTTTCGACGACGATGTCGCCCTCGTCGTCGTGTCCGCACCCGCGTACCCGACCGGGATGCTCGACCCTGTGGCCGAGGTCGCGGCCGCAGCGCGCGCCCGCGGCATCCGGTGCCATGTCGACGCGTGCTTCGGTGGCCTCGTCCTGCCCTGGCGGCCCGGCCTGCCGCCGTGGGACTTCCGGGTGCGCGGCGTGACGAGCATCTCGGTCGATCTGCACAAGTTCGGCTACGCGCCCAAGGGGGTGTCGGTGCTGCTGCACCGCGGGGGCCGTCAGCATCGCGCGCAGTTCTTCGCGACCACTCGCTGGCCGGGCTACCCGGTCGTGAACGGCACCCTGCTCGGCTCGCGTTCGGCCTCGCCCCTGGCGGCCGCGTGGGCGATCATCGAGCGCTACGGCGAGAACAGCTTCGTCGTGTGGGCCACGCAGATCGGCGTGGCCGCCGACCGCATCCGCGAGGCGGTCGGCTCCATCACCGGACTGGCCGTGCTGGGCGATCCGGTCGGCCCCGCGCTCACCCTCGTGGCCGACGAAGCCCTGCCGCCGGGGGAGCGCGTCGACCCTCATCTGCTGGCGGATGCCATGCTGACGCACGGCTGGAGACTGCAGCATCAGCCGGGGTTCCGCCAGTCCGACCGGACGCGCTTCCCGCACAGCGTGCACCTCACGGTGAGCCCGGTCATGCTCCGGCAGGTGGAGGAGTTCACTCGTGCGTTGGCGGCGGCATCCGACGCCGTGCGCGGCCGGCCGCGGGCGAGCGGACGCACCCCCGCGACGCTGATGCGGCTGCTCGGCTACGGGCCGGGCGGGCGGGTTCCCGGCCCCCGCGCCGCCGGCATCCTGCTGCGACTGGCCGGCGCCGGCCACGTCACCGGCGACCAGCCGATGGCGCAGCTGATGGCTCTCATCGAAGAGCTGCC
>JAPSIX010000249.1 GCA_031178475.1 Microbacterium sp.
TGCTCGAGGCGATCGTGTTCGACAGCAGCGTGCGTCCGCGCACGATGCCGATGCCGGTCTCGTCGCAGCTCGTCTCGATGCCGAGAACCAGGGGCCCGCTCATGCCGGTTCCTCCGCGGGGTGGGCAGTCGAGGGCGAGTTCTCCGCCCGGACGTGTGCACGCGGGCTCCACCCCACCAGATCCAGCCGCATCACGATCGCGTCGACCTCGCCCCGGTAGTAGCGCGGACGCCGTCCGAGTTCGGTGAACCCCTCCGAGCGGTACAGCGCCTCGGCGACCGGGTTGTCGGCGCGCACCTCGAGGAACAGCTCGCGGGCGCCGCGCTCCCTCGCCGCGGCGGTCAGCGCGTGCAGCAGCGCCCTGCCCCGGCCGCGCCCGCGGAACGCCTCGTCGAGCGCGATGGTCTGGATGTCGGCATCCCGCCCGCCCGGCAGGGCGCGGACCCCGCCGTAGCCGACGAGTGCACCGTCCTGCTCGTCGACGACGTAGACGTTGTGGGCGGCAGCGATCTCGGCGCTCATGGTCTCTTCACGCCACGCGTCGCCGACGAAGCTGCGCCGCTCCAGGTCCATGATCGCGGGCAGGTCTTCGAGGGTGGCGGTGCGCAACGTCATCCGCTCACCCGCTTCGGCGCTCCGGGCTGGACGACATCCGGCGAGCGCAGGTACAGCGGCTCCCGGTCGGCCAGGATGCGGCCCGCGGCGATGGCGCGCCCGGCGACGCGGGCGAGGTCGGCCGCGGACAGGACCATCGTCTCGATGACGGGCACGTCGAGCGGCGCGCCGTGCTTCTCGAGGCGCGTCGGCTCGAGAGGATTCGGGATGCCGTCGGCATCCGCTCCGTCGAAGACGCTCACCGCGATCTCGCGACGCCGGGCGTCGGTGACGATCGCGAAGGGGCCCGTCGTGCCGGCGTCGAGTGCCGCCAGCGCCGGCGCGAAATGGCTGGGGACGGGCACGACGGGGATGCCGCGACCGAGCGCGAACGCGCGGGCGGCGGCGATCCCGATGCGCAGGCCGGTGAACGGTCCGGGGCCCATGCCCGCGGCGACATGCGTGATCGGGGCGTCGAGTCCGGCAGTCGCCCGCGCGAGCAGGTCGCCGATCACCTCGGCGTGGCCGAGCGGATCGGGGCTCGTCGCCTCGGCGATGATGCGGCCGTCGGTGCCGGTGACGGCGACGGCCGTTCCGAGCGAGGTGTCGACGGCGAGGATCACGTCTCCAGGGTAGTCGCGTTGCCCGGCGGCCCGGTGGCCGCGCGCCGCGCCCGCCGCATGGGATCGAAACTCCGGTACAACGCGCGGCGAACCGGACTTCGGCTCCCGCGGGAACGCGCGGCCCGAAAGACCCGTGGCCTCAGCGCTCCACGCGCGCGATCGTCACCACACGCGGGGCATCGGCATCCAGGTCTTCGTCGTCGACGTCGGAGGCGCCGCCGACCGGGCGCTCCAGTTCGATGTCCCACCAGGCGTCAGCCACGGCATCCGCCATCGGCCTGCCCCACTCGATGACGACCACCGAACGCGCGAAGTCGATGTCGAGGTCGTCGAGCTCTGCGGCAGAGCCGAGCCGGTAGGCGTCGACGTGCACGAGCGGAGCGCCGCCGACGAGTGACGGATGGGTGCGGGCGATCACGAACGTCGGACTCTGCACCGGTCCGCGCACGCCGAGACCCTCTGCGAGGCCTCGGGTGAACGTCGTCTTGCCCGCGCCGAGCGGGCCGGTGAGCACGAGCAGGTCTCCGGCCGCGAGGCGGCGGCCGATCCTGCGGCCGAGGTCCTCCATCTGCTCGGACGTGGCGATCGCGTGGCGCCCGGCGAGGTCATCGATGGCGCTCACGACACGCTCCGGCGGGGCACGCGCGGCCCGATGCGGGTGACGATCTCGTAGTTGATGGTGCCGGCGGCATCCGCCCAGTCGTCCGCTGAGGGATGGCCGAGCGTCGGGTCGCCGAACACGATCACCTCGTCTCCGACCGCGACCTCCTGGTCGCCGACGTCGACGACGAACTGGTCCATCGCGACGCGTCCGGACACGGTGTACCGGCGCCCGCCGATGAGCACCGGACCCCGTGAGGATGCCTGGCGCGGGATGCCGTCGGCATACCCGAGCGGCACGAGGGCGAGGTTCGTCTCGCGCTCGGTGCGGTACACGTAGTCGTACGACACGCCGGCGCCCGCCGGCACCCGACGCACCGCGGCGACCGCCGCGCGCAGGGTCATCGCCGGGCGCAGGCCCAGCTCGGCCGAGGTGCGGTCGGCGAACGGCGACAGTCCGTACACCCCGATGCCGACTCGCACCGCGTCGAGACGCGCCTCGGGCAGGGCGATGGCGGCGGCGGTCGCGGCGAGGTGGCGGATCTCGGGGCGGATGCCGACGGCATTCGCTCGGGCGATGATGTCCTGGTAGCGGGCCAGCGCCGCACGGTCGTCGTCCAGGGTGGCGCCGGACAGGTGGCTGAAGATGCCGACGATCCGGATGCGGCCGATCCGCTCGAGGCGGGCGGCTTCGGCGAGCACGCGCTCGATGTCGTGCGTGGCGATGCCGTTGCGCGACAGGCCGGTGTCGAACTTCAGGTGCACCGGGGTCGGGGTGCCGACCGACGCCGCCTCGGATGCCGCGACGAGCTGCTCCATCGACGACACGC
>JAPSIX010000250.1 GCA_031178475.1 Microbacterium sp.
TCTTCTGCCATGTTCCCTCCCGACGATTCCCGATTCGACCCGGTCACGATGACGTCGATGTCGCCCAGGCCTTCGGCCCGGTCGAGCCGGCGGCGTACTCCTCCAGCGGCACATCGCCGCGCTTCCACGCCTCCCGCACCGGTTGGATGATGCGCCAGCACTCCTCGGCCTCGTCGGCGCGCACCGACAGCGCCACGTTGCCGTCGAGCAGCTCTTCGATGACCTCCTCGTACGAGCGCTGCTGGCCCTCGCCCAGATCGGTGACGAGATCCTCCTCGCGCAGCTCGAACGGGTCGTCACCGCCGGTCACGTGCAGGCGCAGATGCATCTCGTCCGGTCCGAGCGAGAACGTCAGCCGACCGCCGTCCTCCGGCCGGCCGTCCAGCCCCGGCGGCACGTGCCGCACCGGTTTGAACGTGACCACGATCTCGGACCACTTGCGCGTGAGCGCCTTGCCGGAACGCAGCACGAACGGCACACCGGCCCAGCGATCACTCGCGATCTCGAACGTCACCTCGGCGAGAGTCTCGGTCTGCGCGGCCACGTCCACACCCTCCTCGTCGGCGTAGGAGGGCAGCTCCCGATCGCCGATGCGCCCGGCCGTGTAGCGCGCCCGTCGCGAGAAGCCGACCGGGTCGTCGTAGAACACCCGTGTCGCCCGCAGCACCGCGGCCTTCGCGTCACGCAGGTCGCGCTCGCCGAGGGTGGCCGGGGGATCCATCGCCAGCAGGGCGAGCACCTGCAGCAGATGACTCTGGATCATGTCGATCATGGCGCCGGCATGGTCGTAGTAGCGGGCGCGACCCTCGAGGGCCACACTCTCATCGAAGCGGATGAGCACGTGATCGATGTGCTCGGCCGACCAGACCGGCTCCCAGATGCGGTTGGCGAGCCGCACGCCGAGCAGATTCAGCAGGGTCGACCGGCCGAGGAAGTGATCCACGCGGAAGATCTGCCGCTCCGGCACGAGCGCGGTGAGCTTCTCGTTCAGCTCGCGCGCGCTCTCCTCGTCCTCGCCGAACGGCTTCTCCATCGCCAGCACGGTGCCCTCCGGCAGAGACGCGCCCTCCATCGCATCGATCATCGCCGTCGTGATCGCCGGCGGCAGCGCGAAGTACAGCACCGTCGACGGGGCGAGGCTCTCGACCAGCGTGGCCACCACCGTCGGATCGGTGACGTCGGCGGCGACGTACTCGCCGATCTCGACCTGTTCCAGCGCGTCGGGCGCACTCGAGAACGCCGCCCGCACCAGTGCGGCCCATTGCCCGGCATCCCACTGCTCCGCACCCGCACCGCGAAGGATGACCCGTCGGTCGGGCTCCTTGCTCAGAAGCGCCGCCAGTGAGGGGAGGAGCAGGCGCGACGTCAGGTCGCCTGACGCCCCGAGGATGAACAGTGTCGTGTTCGCCATGTCCCCGACCCTATCCACGAGCCCGACCGACGCAACCCCCTGGCAGCGCGCGCCGGGCGATGCGAGACTTCGTCGGATGGCCGAACTGATCGAAGATTACGCACTGTTGAGCAACTGCCGTACCGCCGCGCTCGTGTCGCGATACGGCTCCATCGACTGGCTGTGCCTGCCTCGGCTGGATTCGCCGTCGGTTTTCGCGCGCCTGCTGGGAGACGAAGCGCACGGCCGGTGGGAGGTCCGCCCGACCGACCCTGAGGCCACGTGCACCCGCCACTACGACCGTGACACGTTCGTGCTCGTCACGCGCTGGGAGGCCGGTGGCGCGATCGCCGAGGTGCACGACTTCATGCCGATCGACCCGGACCCGCACGTCGAGATCCGTCGCATCGACGTCATCCGGCGCGTCGTCGGCGTGCAGGGCGAGATGACATTCGGCCAGCGCCTCAGCATCCGCTTCGACTACTCCCGTGCGATGCCGTGGGTGCGCCAGACCGGCTCGCCCGACGAGCCGCGGCTGGTCGCGATGGCGGGGCCGGATGCCGTGGCGATGCGCGGCGCCGCTCTGAAAGCCGCCGACCACGAGCACCGCGGGGAGGTGCCGGTCTCTGCGGGCGAGGTGCGCGACCTGCACCTGACGTGGTTCCCGTCCTACCGTGAGGTTCCGGAGCCGCTCGATGTCGACGACGCGCTGGAGCGGACCCGGGCGTGGTGGCAGGGGTGGGCCGACCGCATCGAGCATGACGGACCCCACCGCGAGCTCGTCGTGCGGTCGTTGCTGATCCTGCGGGCGTTGACCAATCACGACACCGGCGGCATCGCCGCCGCGGCATCCATGTCGCTGCCCGAGGACATCGGTGGGGAGCGCAACTGGGACTACCGCTACGTGTGGCTGCGCGACGCCGCCCTGACACTGGAGGCGCTGCTCGTACACGGCTTCCTGGGACTCGCCGACCGCTGGCGCGAATGGCTGCTGCGTGCCGTCGCGGGTGACCCCGCCGATCTGCAGATCATGTACGGGCTCGCCGGTGAGCGCGACCTCACCGAGCGGGTCATCTCCGACCTGCCGGGGTACGAGGGCTCGCGACCGGTGCGGATCGGCAACGGGGCGGCTGGGCAGTACCAGGCGGATGTCGTCGGCGAGGTGCTCGTCACCCTCTCGGCCGCCCGCGGTGCCGGGCTCAACGAGGCCGAGTTCTCGTGGCCGCTGGAGCGGCAGCTGGTGCG
>JAPSIX010000002.1 GCA_031178475.1 Microbacterium sp.
CTGCCGGAGCGAGACGAAACGCATCGCCTCTTCCAATGTCGGTGGCCCGGTTCATCATGAAGGTATGGCCTTCTTCTCCGAGATCGACGAGCACGTCACACGGATGCGCGACCTGCTCGGAGAAGAGTTGCGCGCCGAAGACCTGGTCGAGACCGCGGACGACCTGAGCGACGCCGGCATCCTGGAGATCATCTCGGCCGCCGGATCCGTGCGGCGCCTCATGGAGCAGGTCGAGATCGTCGCCGCCGGGGTGGTCGCGGCGCGTTCGACTCGGGATGCCGGGCATGCCGGGTTCGCGCAGTCGCGTGGCCACAGTTCGCCGGTGTCCTTCCTGCAGGAGATGACCGGCTCCAGTCGCGTGGAAGCTCAGAAGCAGGTCCGGCTGGGCGCGTCGCTGCGCGAGAGCGCGTCCCAGGGCACGGGTGACGAACAACCCAATCGAGAGGGTCCTGGCGTGCTTCCGCAGCCGTGGCACGCATCGCTCGGAGCGGCGCTGCTCGCCGGCACGCTGTCGTCCGCACAGCACGATGCGATCCTCCGCGGCCTGGGCGCGCCGACTGATGAGACCGACGACGCACGCGAGGCCTGGCGCGTCGCCGCCGAACAGCTGGCCCTCGAGGCGCGCGAGCGCACCGTCGAAGAACTCGGGTCTGCGGCACGCGCGGTACGCGACCGACTCGACCCCGACGGGGCGGAGCGACGGTTCCTGGAGCGATTCGAACGACGCTCGTTCCGCACCTGGCGCGATCGGGACGGCATCAAGCATGCGTCCTGGGTGTTCGATGACGAAGGCGCCGCGTTCCTGGAGGCCGTGCACGCCGCCGCCCTTCGGCCACGGCTGGGCCCGCGCTTCGTGGACGAGACGGAGAAGGCACAGGCCGATGACCTGACACGGGATCCACGGTCGAACGAGCAGCTCGCGTACGACCTCATGCTCGACATCATCCGCGCCGGCGTACTCGCCGAGCCGAAGAACGTGTTCGGCACCCGGCAGGCGGGCGTGCGGCTCGTCGCCACGAGTGCCCCCCGTGGCGGCGTCGGTCCCATCGGTCACACCGAGGACGGATTGCACACCGTCCCGGCGGCTGTGGTCGCGCAACGGATCTGCGAAAGCGGAACCGTGGCGGTGACCGTCGACTCCTGCGGGAATCCGCTCAACGTCGGCAGGGAGCACAGGCTGTTCACTCCCGCTCAACGTGTCGCTCTCGCCATCCGCGACGGCGGATGCCGCTGGCGCGGCTGCGACCGTCCCGCCTTGTACTGTGAGGCGCATCACATCGACGAATGGGCCGCCGATCAGGGCCGCACCGACATCGATCGCGGCATCCTGCTCTGCAGGTTCCACCACGGCCAACTGCATCACGGCGGATGGCGCATCACAAGAACCGGCAAAGAGGAGTTCATGCTCCATCCGCCGGGCGGGGGCGCCGCCGTGCCTCTGCCGCCCCGCCTCGCCCTGAGATACGCGTGGGGCGACATCGACCCGCCGCCCCCACGCTTCCGACCAGTGGCTGCCTGAGGGGCGCGTCACACTTCGCCGAACAGCTCCGGCAACGTCCTGCAGAACTCGTCGAAGTGGCTGTACCAGACGGTGTGCGCGGCACCAGGGACACCGCGCACGTCGACGCCGAGAGATGACATCCGCCGCGCGTCCTCCTCCGAGACGAAGCCGCTCGGAACCGCCCGCACGAGGATGGCCCCGCTGCCCGGGTTCAGATCGACATTCGCACCCGCCGAGATTGAGGCGGCGGTCGCAGGATCGAACTGTTCCGCCGCACGCGCTTCAACAGCGGCGTCCTGCTCGCTGTAGAAGGGACGGCTCTCACGCAACCACGCAGGATTCCGGCGGCGCTGCCGATCCGCCTCGTATTGGGCGGTGAGAGCAACAGGATCCCGACCGCCCCGGAATGAGCAGGTCGTGTCGACGTAGATGGCGCCCTCGAGCGCCAGCGCATCCGCAGCCGCCGCGAGCACGGTGCCGCCGTAAGAGTGCCCGACCGCCCAGATGGGCCCGCCAGCAGCGCGCGACCGCACGGTCTCGACCACTGCCTCCGCGGCCGACAGCACACTGCAGCCGGTATCGCCATAAGACAGCCCGTGCCCGGGCAGATCCAGAGCCACCACGCGAAACCCACGGGCGACAAGCACCGGAGTCAACCGCCACCAGCTTTCGGCCGAGCCCATCATCCCGTGCAGCAGCAGAGCGACCCGCTCCCCTGTGCCGGTCTCGACCGCGTTGAGCCGCATCGGACCGCTCAGGCCGGCTCCACCGTCGTCGTCATGACCAGCAGCTGCGAGTCGGGCATGTGCAGCGACACCCTGATCGACGCGAACTCCGCCAGCGAGCGCACATGCGTGCCGCCGCACAGGAATCCCACCTCGCCCTCCGGCAACGCGCAACGCCACTGACGACGGTCGATGATCGACGGACCGTCCACATCGACACGACTGGAAGCCCCGGACGACACCCACTCGGCGAGACGCGCGTTGATGCGCTGCTCCCGCTCGGTGAGCGACCCAGCCAAACCCTCGGAGTCGAAACCCGCCTTGCGCAGGCTCTTGCCCAGCCGATACTCGTCGACGCTGCCGTCGATGTGGATCCGGCTGTACTGGTTCGCGCGGCCCTCGAAGTCCGGGTTGCCCAGCGGGTCCGCGCCGATCGGCTTGCGCCACAGGTCGACGACCGCGGCATCCAGAGCGAGCGACGCGAGGTGGCACGCGGTGTGCCCGCGGCTCAGCCCGGCCCGCCGTCCGGCATCCACCCGCAGCTTCACCTCGGCGCCCGGCACCAGCCAGGCCGGAACCTCCCGAGCCGCGAGCCGATGCGCGACCAGCCAAGTCCACCCGTCGGCGCCACGCTTGACCGGGATGCTTTCGCCGATCGCCAACTCGCCATCATCGCTCGCCGCCGCCATCACGGCTTCGGCCACCGCCACAGTCTGCTCGCCGCAGATGACGACGCCGGAATCACCGGGCTGATCCGGCCAGGTGTGATCGACGGGATGAAAGGGCGTCGCGTCGACGATCACGAAGGCGGCGGAATCGACGGATCGCCCGTGCGTCACGACCCCACGTCCCGTCAGATCACCGGCGGGAAAGGAGACGTGAGTGCTCGACATGGATCAGGCCGTCAGCACCTGAGCCGTGCCGATGGGAGCGTTCGGTCCCATCTCGGCGGCGATGCGGTTCGCCTCCTCGATGAGCGTGGGGACGATGTCGGCCTCGGGCACGGTCTTGATGACCTCCCCCTTGACGAAGATCTGCCCCTTGCCGTTGCCGGAGGCGACGCCGAGATCGGCCTCTCGTGCCTCGCCCGGCCCGTTGACGACGCAGCCCATGACGGCGACCCGCAGCGGCACGGTCATGTCCTTCAGGCCCTCGGTCACGTTGTCGGCCAGTGAGTACACGTCGACCTGAGCGCGCCCGCACGAGGGGCACGACACGATCTCGAGCTTGCGCTCACGCAAGTTCAGCGACTGCAGGATCTGGTGGCCTACCTTGACCTCTTCGGCCGGCGGCGCCGACAGCGAGACGCGGATCGTGTCGCCGATCCCCTCGCCGAGCAGGATGCCGAACGCGGTGGCGCTCTTGATGGTGCCCTGGAACGCCGGGCCCGCCTCGGTCACGCCGAGGTGCAGCGGCCAGTCGCCGCGCTCTGCCAACATCCGGTACGCCTGCACCATCACGACCGGGTCGTTGTGCTTGACCGAGATCTTGAAGTCGTGGAAGTCGTGCTCCTCGAACAGCGACGCCTCCCACACCGCGCTCTCCACGAGCGCCTCCGGAGTCGCCTTGCCGTACTTCTCGAGCAGGCGACGGTCGAGGGAGCCGGCGTTCACGCCGATGCGCAGCGACACTCCGGCGTCGGCCGCGGCCTTCGCGATCGCGCCGACCTGGTCGTCGAACTTGCGGATGTTGCCCGGGTTCACCCGCACGGCGGCACAGCCGGCGTCGATCGCCTGGAAGACGTACTTCGGCTGGAAGTGGATGTCGGCGATGACCGGGATCTGGCTCTTCTTGGCGATGATGTGCAGCACATCGGCGTCATCCTGCGACGGGACGGCGACACGCACGATCTCGCAACCGGATGCCGTCAGCTCGGCGATCTGCTGCAGGGTGCCGTTGATGTCAGTGGTCTTCGTCGTGGTCATCGACTGGACGCTGACGGGGGCGTCGCCGCCGACGAGCACCTTGCCGACCCGAATCTGACGGGACTTGCGGCGAGGGGCGAGGACGGCGGGCACACGGGGCATCCCAAGGTTCACGGCTGGCACTCCTCCAGCCTACGACGCCCGGATCGGCGCGGGCTGGATGCCAGCAGGGCGGACGCCGTCGATGTGGTAGTTTCAGCGCATGATCACGCACCGCAGCTGGTGGCCCGCCTGCTAGGCGGTGCGTTCGCGATCTCACAGAACACAGACCGCCCGCTGGGGCGGTCTTTTCGTCTGGCCGCCCGGAATCCAGGAGAACCGATGAACCACCTGACGCCGGACACGCCCTTCGTGCTCATCGCGCGCCACGGCGCAGACACCGTCGAGCTGCTGACCGGCGACATCGTCGACGTCGAGCTCCTCGCAGACATCCCGCTCACCCGAAACGGGGAGCCGCAGGAGGTCTTCGCCATGGTTCCGTTCCGGCAGGTGCGCGAGCGCGGCTTCGAGGCGCGGGACGACAACGCGCCGCTGCGCTGCCTGCTCGTCGACCGCCACGAGCACCTCGACGCCGCCGCCCTCATCGCCGAGCTCCCCTCCGCGCGCATCCCCCTCCGCGACGGCGGATTCGACATCTCCGACGACGAGTACGCCGAAATGGTGGAGCGGGTCATCTCCGACGAGATCGGCCGCGGCGAGGGCGCGAACTTCGTGATCCGCCGCGACTACACGGCCTCGTTCGACGCCGACGACCGCACGGCTGCGCTGTCGTGGTTCCGCGCTCTGCTGGAGCACGAGCGCGGCGCGTACTGGACCTTCGCGGTCGTCACGCCCGGCCTCGTCGCCGTCGGCGCCAGCCCGGAAGCCCACGTCGTCGCGCGGGACGGGATCGTCACGATGAACCCGATCTCGGGCACGTTCCGGCATCCGGCCGGCGGCGCCACCCGCGAGACGCTGACCGAGTTCCTCTCCTCCACGAAGGAGACCGAGGAGCTGTTCATGGTCGTCGACGAGGAGCTGAAGATGATGAGCGCCGTCTGCTCGGACGGCGGCCGCATCACCGGCCCGCACCTGAAGGAGATGTCGCGCCTGACCCACACCGAGTACATGCTGCGGGGACGCAGCAGGCTCGATCCGCGCGAGATCCTGCGGGAGACCATGTTCGCGCCGACCGTGACCGGATCGCCGATGCAGAACGCCTGCACGGTCATCCGCCGGTACGAACGCGCACCGCGCGGCTACTACTCCGGCGTCGCGGCGCTCTTCACTCCGAACGGCGACGGCGGGCACGACCTCGACGCGCCGATCCTCATCCGCACCGCCTACCTCGACGGCGGCACGGTGCGCGTGCCGGTGGGCGCGACCCTCGTGCGCCACTCTGACCCGCTCGGAGAGGTCGGCGAGACACACGGCAAGGCGGCAGGCGTGCTCGGGGCGATCGGGGCCGTCGAGCGCGACCTCCCCGCAGACGTCGACCCTGACGCGCCCGTCGCACCCCGCTCCCTCGCCGGAGACCCCGCCATCGCCGCGCTGCTGGCATCGCGGAACACCCGACTCGCCGAATTCTGGATTCAGCCGCAGGATGCCGATGGCGTCGGCCCGTTCGCGGGTCGCACCGCGCTGGTCGTCGACGCCGAGGACCGCTTCACGACGATGCTCGCCCACCAGTTGCGCCACCTCGGGCTCGACGTTTGGATCGCCGGATGGGACGAGGTGACGGATGCCGCTGTCGATGACGCCGGGATCCTCGTCGCAGGCCCGGGCCCCGGCGACCCGCGGGACGCGAGCGCGGCGCGCATCCGCCGCATGCGGGAGGTCGTCGCGCGACGCCTGGACGCAGGCAGCCCGCTGCTGGCCGTCTGCCTGAGCCATCAGATCCTCGCCGACCGGCTCGGCATCGATCTCGTCCCGCTGGACGCGCCGCACCAGGGCGTGCAGAAAACGGTTCCGGTGTTCGGCGAGGACGCCTCGATCGGCTTCTACAACACGTTCACCGCGCGGGTCGCCCCCGGCAGCACCGCGGCCGGGTCAGCCGAGATCTCCGCCGACCCGCTCACTGGAGACGTGTACGCGCTCCGCGGCGAAAGCTTCGCGAGCGTGCAGGGGCACCTCGAGTCGATCCTGTCGCGCGACGGCATCCGCACCCTGGAGCGGCTGGTGGCGCACGCCGTGAAGCTCAGCCCAGCAGATTCACCGGCTTGACCAGATCGGCGACAAGCAGCAGCGCCCCCATGCCGATCAGCAGCACGGCGACCACCACCGTCATCGGCACGAGCCGCGTGGCGTCCACGGGTGCCGGCTCCGGGCGCCGCAGCATCCGGGCCCATGTCCGCCGCAACCCGTCCCAGAGGGCGACCACCACATGCCCGCCGTCCAGCGGCAGCAGCGGGATGAGGTTGAACACGAACAGGGCGATGTTCAGCGCGCCCAGCAGGTTCAGCAGCACGACGAGCCGGTTCAGCACCGGGGCGTCGGTCGCCGCGACCTCACCGGCGATGCGCCCCACCCCCACCACACTCAATGGCCCGTTCGGGTCGCGCTCCTGATCGGTGAACAACGTCACGCCGATGTCCCACAGCCGCACCGGCAGCGTCGCGATCATCGAGGCGACGGCGCCGGTCTGCTGCATCGCAAGCTCCGGCCCGGTGCTGAGCGGCTGGGGAACGTACGCCACCTGCGCGTAGACCCCCGCGTAGCCCACCTCGCGGACGACCTTCTGCCCCTCGGCGTCGAGGAACTCGCGTTCCGCGCTGACCGGGGTGAGCGTCAGCGACACCTCCTCGCCGTCGCGCCGCACCACCACGGCCAGCGGCTCCCCCGGGGAGTCCTGAATGATCGCCGCCGCCTCCGCGAAGGTGCCGACCTGCTTCCCGTCGACGCTCACCAACTCGTCGAGGGGACGGATGCCGGCCTCCGCGGCCGGCGCGGCCGGGTCGTCGGCGTCGCACTCGGTCTGCTGCGACCCAGCGGGCAGCACGCACTCGCTGACGGCGGAGACAGTTGTCGTGCCCTGCTGCACGCCGATCCCGGAGGCGAGGATCGTGAAGACGAGGACGGCGAGCACGAGATTCATCAGCGGCCCACCGAGCATGACGATGATGCGCTTCCAGACCGGCAGCCGGTAGAACACGCGGCCCTCATCGCCCTCGGCGATGGTCTCGTCGTTGGCGGATCGCGCGTCTTGCACGAGCGCCCGGAAGACGCCCTTCGCCGGCCCGGCCTGCTGGGACGGCGGGTACATGCCCGACATGGAGATGAAGCCGCCGAGCGGCAGCGCCTTGAAGCCGTATTCGGTCTCGCCGATCCGCCTCGACCACAGCCGGGGGCCGAAGCCGATCATGTACTGGCCGACGCGCACGCCGAACAGCTTCGCGGGCACCAGATGGCCCACCTCGTGCAGTCCGATCGATACGCCGAGGCCGACGAGCATGAACAGGATGCCGCCCAAGTACAGCAGTGTCTCCACCGCCCCAACGCTAGTGCCCCGGTGGTAGGAATCCGCTGTGCCGCCAGCGGTGCGCCGCGCGGTGTCGCCCACCGCCGCTGGGTGGCGCCTGACGCGTGAGATCATGGACGCAACATGACAGATCAGCCCGCCCTGCCTCCCGTGCTCCGTCCTGCAGACCCACCCCGTCGTTCGCTGACCGAGCTCGCCGACCGCTTCGCCCGTGACGTGCGCGGTGACCTCGCCGACGTCCATCTGAGCGGCATCACCCTCGCCACCGCCGACCTCCGCCGCGGCGAGGCCTTCGTCGCGATCCAGGGGGTGAACAAGCACGGGGCGGAGTTCACTCAGGTCGCCGCCGACCAGGGTGCCGTCGCCCTCATCACCGACGAGGCCGGGGCCGACATCGCCGCCGCCGTCGGCCTGCCGACCGTGATCGTCGACGATCCGCGCGGCGTGCTCGGCGATCTGAGCGCCTGGGTGTACGGCACCGGCGCAGACGATCGCCTGCCGCTGCTGCTGGGCACCACCGGCACCAACGGCAAGACCAGCGTGTCGCACCTGCTGCAGGGCATCCTCGACCAGATGGGCGTCGTCAACGGGCTCTCATCCACCGCAGAGCGTCACATCGCCGGGCAGGTGATCGTGTCGCGGCTCACCACGCCCGAGGCGTCCGAGATGCACGCGCTGCTCGCCCTGATGCGCGAGCGGCAGGTCGAGGCCGTCGCCGTCGAGGTCAGCGCCCAAGCGCTCTCGCGCCACCGCGTCGACGGCCTCGTCTTCGATGTCGCCGGGTTCACGAACCTGTCGCACGACCATCTCGACGACTACGCCGACATGCAGGAGTACTTCGAGGCGAAGCTGGCCCTGTTCACGCCGGAGCGTGCACGCCGCGGCGTGATCAGCCTCGACTCCGCCGCCGGCGCACGGGTCGTCGAGCGCTCCGGCATCCCCGTCGTCACCATCGGGACGCCGGCGATCGCCGCCGATGCGGATGCCGCAGCGCGCGCCGACTGGGTCGTGACGATCGACGACGAGCGTCCCGACGGCACCGTGTTCACGCTCGCCGGGCCCGATGGTCGCCGATTGACCACCATGGTGCCGGTGATCGGGCCGCACATGGCCGCCAACGCGGGACTGGCGATCGTGATGCTGCTCGAGGCAGGATACGCGTGGGAGCGCGTCGCCGACCCACTCGACCGCGACGGGCGCATCATCGCCCAGCTGCCGGGGCGGACGCAGTTCGTCTCGGGTGAGCGGGGGCCGGCCGTGTACGTCGACTTCGGGCACACCCCGGATGCCTTCGAGAAGACCCTCGCCGCGGTCAGGCGCGTGACCCCGGGCAAGGTGCTGATGCTGTTCGGCGCGGACGGAGACCGCGACGCGACCAAGCGGTTCGACATGGCCCGCACCGCCGTCGAGGGCAGCGACATCCTGGTGATCACCGACCACCACCCGCGTTTCGAGGACGCGGCGTCCATTCGCGCCACGCTCGTGGAAGGCGCCCGACGCACCCGGCCCGACGCCGAGATCCACGAGTTCTCACCGCCAGAGAAGGCGATCGTGGAAGCCGTCGGGATGGTCGGCGAGGGCGACGCGATCCTCTGGGCAGGCCCCGGACACCAGGACTACCGCGACATCCGCGGCGTGCGCACCCCGTACTCCGCGCGCGAGCTGGCCCGGCGTGCCCTGCGGGATGCCGGCTGGCCGGTGCCCGAGCCGAGCTGGCCCGTCCCGTACGACGACTGAGTCAGCTCACGATGCGGCGATGAGGGCGTCGGCCTTCTCGCGCGCCCAGCGCTCGGCCTCGGCGAGGGCCTCCACCGTGAGGGCGTCGGGGGCGTCGTGTGCGTCGACCACCCGGTCGATCAGCTCGACGATGCCGAGGAACCCCAGCCGACCGTCGTGGAAGGCGTCGACGGCCTGCTCGTTCGCGGCGTTGTACACCGCGGGGAACGTCCCGCCGGCACGGCCGACGGCCTTCGCCAGCGTCACGGCGGGGAAGGCCGCGTCGTCGAGCGGCTCGAAAGTCCAGCTCGTCGCAGCCGTCCAGTCCAGCGGCCGGCCGACTCCCCCGACGCGGTGCGGCCAGTCCAGGCCGAGGGAGATGGGCAGGCGCATGTCGGGCGGCGACGCCTGGGCAATGGTCGACCCGTCCACGAATTCCACCATCGAGTGCACGATCGACTGCGGGTGTACGACCACTTCGATGTCGTCGTAGGCGACGTCGAACAGCAGGTGCGCCTCGATCACCTCGAGTCCCTTGTTCACCAGGGTCGCCGAGTTGGTGGTGACCACCCGCCCCATGTTCCACGTCGGATGGGCGAGCGCCTGCTCGGGGGTGACCTCGGTCAGCTCCTCGCGGCGTCGCCCGCGGAACGGCCCACCGGAGGCGGTGACCACCAGGCGCCGCACCTCCCCCGGCCCGCCCGACCGCAGCGCCTGCGCGAGAGCGGAGTGCTCGGAGTCGACCGGGACGATCTGGTCTGGCGCGGCCGCAGCGAGCACCAGCTCACCGCCCACGATCAGTGACTCCTTGTTGGCCAGTGCCAGGGTCCGTCCGCTCTGCAGGGCAGCCAGGGTCGGGCCGAGGCCGATGGACCCGGTGATCGCGTTGAGGACGACATCCGCCTCGACATCCCGCACGAGCTGCTCGGCCTCCACCGCCCCGAGCGCCGTGTGCTCGACGTGGAACTGGGCGGCCTGCTGCGCGACGAGATCGCTGTTCGTGCCTGCGGCGATCCCGACCAGCTCGAAGCGGGTGGGATGCGCGCGGATGACCTCCAGCGCCTGAGTGCCGATGGAACCGGTGGAGCCGAGGACGATGACGCGACGCATGTCGCCAGCCTAGCTACTGGGCCGGTGCGTGCTGCGTGGCGAGGATGTCGATCACGAACACGAGAGTCTTGCCGCCGAGCTCGTGGCCCTTCGGGTCGTCACCGTACGCGAGGGCCGGCGGGATGACGACCAGCACCTGCGAGCCGACCTTCTGCCCCGCGAGCGCCTGGACGAAGCCCGGCACGTACGTGTTGCCCGGCAGCGCCAGCGGCTCGCCCTTGCTCCACGACGAATCGAAGCTCTCGCCGCTCTCCCAGTCGACGCCGTAGTACTGCAGCAGCGTGGTGTCGCCATCGGCGACGGCCGGACCGTCGCCCTCCTTGAGGACGGCGATCTTCAGCTCCCCCGGAGCCTCGGCGTTGGGCACCGCCACGTCGGGCTCACCGTCGTCGGCGAGCGTCACCTTCGGCATCCCCTCGGATGCCGGCTTCGCCGTCCCCCACGCCGCGGTCGGAACGACGCCCTGTACGTCGATGACGTAGATCGCGGCATCGCCCTGCTGGTCGCCGGGCAGCGCGACGGCGAGGCGCGATCCGGTGCTGACGCAGCCGATCACCTGGGCGAGGTTCGCGTCGGAGAGCACCTTCTGCGGCAGCAGTTCGCCCTCCGTGTAGCCGGCGTCGCCGAGCCGCTCTCCGGTCGTGGAGCTGAAGGCGCTGAGCGCGTAGTCGACGTAGTCGTTCTGGTCGATCTTCTCGCCGTCGCCTTCGATGACGACGCTGCGCTGGACCTCGTCGATCTTCTGCTCGAGGTCGAACGTGGCGGTGGATGCCGTGCCGAAGTCGCCCTCGACCTTCACCGACTCCGAGACGTCGCCCGGCTCGGCGGCCGTGCTGCACACATCCTTGTCGTCAGAGGCGGGTGTGGTCGGCTTCCCTTCCGGCTGGCCGGCGCAGCCGGACAGCAGCAGACCGGCGACGGCGACGGTGGACAGGAGGGCGAGGGGACGCAGGCGCACAGTGAGACCTCTGGATCGCGGACGGTGAATCCCCCATCTTCGCCCATCCTGCTTTGTCGTGGCTGAACGTGCACGTCATGCCCGATCCGGCATGCGGCGGTCGTTAGGATTCACGGATGACCTCTGACGAACCGGTTGAGCCCGCAATCGTGTCACCGGAGCCGGGCCCGCGTCACGCGGGTCTGCGCTACCGGACCGGACGTCTCCTGGCCGCTGGGCTCGCTCGCGGCATCTACCGGCCGCGTGTGGAGGGCCGCGACAACGTCCCCCGCACTGGTGCGGTGATCCTCGCCAGCAATCATCTGTCGTTCATCGACTCGGTCGCGATACCGATCGCTGCGCCCCGGCCCGTGCACTTCCTCGCCAAGGCGAGCTACTTCGAGGGCACCGGTGTCAAGGGTGCACTCTCGCGGGATTTCTTCACCTCTGTGGGCGCCGTTCCGGTGCGACGCGGCGCCGGGCAGGCGGCGCTGGACGCACTCGATCAGCAGCGTCAGCTGCTGGAGGCGGGCCTGGCCGTTGCCCTTTATCCGGAGGGCACCCGGTCGACCGACGGCCGGCTGTACAGGGGCCGCACCGGCGTGGCGTTCCTTGCGCTGCAGACCGGGGCGCCGGTCGTGCCGGTGGGGCTGATCGGCACCGATCGAGTGATGCCGGTCGGTGCGAAGATGCCGTCCGTGCGCGAGCGGGTGACCGTGCGGTTCGGCCAGCCCCTGGATCTGTCGCGCCACGGCGCCGCCTCGAGCGGTCGGGCGCGCCGGCTCGCCACGGACGAGATCATGGCGGCGATCCATGCGCTCAGCGAGCAGGAGCTCGCGGGCGTCTACAACGAGCCACCCGCGCAGACGCCGATCGAGAAGATCAAGCAGGTCCTTCCCCACGAGCGACGCTGATCGTCGCGTCGTGGTGCACCGGGAAGTTCACCGAGTTCGCGATGAAGCACCACTCGTGCGCCTGATCGTGAGCGCGCTCGGCCGCCTCGATCATCCCCGCCTCGGCCACGGTGACCTGCGGCCGCAGCATCACCTCGGTGAACGCGCCGCCACCGGCGCCGTCCTCACGCATGACGCCTGTCGCCTCGTCACGATATGAGATGACGACGACCCCTGCCCGTACACAGGCATGCAGGTACGAGAGCAGGTGGCATTCCGAGAGCGCGGCGAGCAGCATGTCCTCGGGGTTCCACCGGGCCGGATCACCGCGGAACGGCTTATCGGATGACGCGAGCAGATCGGGCTTGCCGGCGACGCTGATGGTCACGTCCCTGGCGTAGTCGCGGTAGCCGCTGGTGCCGTTCCCCCGATTACCCGTCCAGATGGCGGTGAGCGCGTAACGGTGCTCGCCGAGCGGATGCTGAGCCATGCCGACAGTCTGCCACGGCGACGTGGCGGCGCGTCGGCACCGTTAGGCTGGTGTGGTGCTGGAGACCCTGACTGTTGCGGATGCTGTCGAACTCGCGGTCGTGGAGCGCAGCGGATTCGTGGAATCCCGTCACGCCGGCGCCGCCGTGGTGCTCTCCGCCGACGGTGACGTCGTCGCCCGCCATGGGAACGCGGAGGCGCTGGTGCTGCCACGTTCCAGCCTGAAGCCGCTGCAGGCGGTGGCCTCGGTCACCGCGGGCGCGGCGCTCGAGGGCGAGCAGCTCGCACTCGGCACGGCCAGCCACTCGGGCACCGACCGCCACGTCGAGGTCGTCCGGGAGATGCTGACCGCCGGCGGCCTCACCGAGGACGACCTGGGCTGCCCGCCCGCCTGGCCGTCGGACTCCGCCACCCGACGTGAGCTGATCCGCGATCACGCCGACAAGTCCCGCCTGCGCATGAACTGCTCGGGCAAGCACGCCCTCATGCTCCGCGCGTGCGTGGCGACCGGCTGGCCGACGCAGGGGTATCTCGCCCAAGATCACCCGCTGCAATCGCACATCCGCGAGGTCGTCGAGCGCCTGACCGGCGAGCGGATCGCGCACACCGCCGTGGACGGGTGCGGAGCCCCGGTGCACGCCATGACGCTGACCGGGCTGGCCCGCGCCGTCCACCGCATCGGTTCGGCGTCGGAACGTTCGCCGTTCGCGCTGCATCGCGTGGCGGGGACACTCGTGCGCGCCGTCCGCGAGAACCCGTGGACCATCGCCGGTCCCGGCCACCCGGACACGGTCGCCATCGAGTCGCTGGGCGTGTTCGCCAAGCACGGCGCGGAGGGCGTGATGGTGATGGTCGCCCCCGACGGCACCACGGTCGCGTTGAAGATGCTCGACGGATCTGGCCGCGCAGGCACGATCGTCGCGGCGACGCTGCTCGCTCGAGCGGGCGCCGTCGACGACGCGCGTGTCGCGGAGCTGACGGCGGCTCTGCCGCTGACCGTCTTCGGCGGCGGCGAGCCGGTCGGCACGATCCGCCCCGGCGCCGGCATCTGAATTCACCCCAGCAGCACTCGGCGCGGCGGCCGGCCGGGCTCGGCCGCCCAGGCTCGTCCGGCATGGATGAGCGCGTACGGCGGCAGGTCGCGCACTCCCAGCTGACGCAGCTCGGGCGCGCACTCCGCAGCCACGACGAACTCCCCTGCCGTGCGGATCCGCTGCAGCTGCGACCAGCGCGTCCGCCATTCCTCCGGATCAGCGACGAGGATGTCGCCGTCCGCCGGTTCGGTCTCGGCGGTGAGCGGGCGCACCCGACGCTCGGGGTGAGCGGCGGACAGTGCGATGATCGACGCCTCGACGGCGCTGGTGACGACACCGGCGAAAGAACGGCGCGGGGTCCATCGCGGCGTCGACGCCTCCGGCGTCCGGCGGAGCGCGCCATCTCCCGGCCAGCAGAGCTGCACCTCCCGACCGTCCATGAGCGCGCGCCCCGGGATGCGGTCCCGCTCGAACGACGACGGGTCGCCGCCGGCCGCGATGTGCTCCATCTTGCTGGGCATGCGCAGCAAGGCGCGCCGCGGCACGGCGTCGACGATGCGGCCGAGCGGTCCGCTCATCCGTGACAGCGTCAGCATCGCTCCGGCCGGCGAACGCACGATGCTCTCCCACCGGCTGACGAACACCTGGGCGTACTCGGGCGGGTACGCGGCCACCAGCACGTCGAGATCGTCGCACAGAACGAATCCGTGCCGCCCGGAGGCGAGCTCGGCCACCGCGTCCCAGGCGCCCTCCGGATCCAGCGGCACGACGACGGCATCCGGCACCTGAGCCGCCAGCAGACGCACGGCACACGACTTGCCCGCGCCGGGGCCGCCGAGCACGGCGAGCCCTTCGCCATCGACCAGCTGCACCCACGGCTGGCGCTGCCGCTCCGGCTCGTCCGCCCTGCCCAGCAGCACCGCTCCCACTCGCCGCGCCCCGCCCTGCTCCAGCGCGGCGGCGAGAGGCAGGCGATCCGGCAGCGGCGGCAACCACGGACTGTCCGGCACCGCACTGCCCTGCCATCGGGTGGCGGCGGCCTGCACGTCGGAGGCCGCGGTGAGCGCCATCCGAACGGCATGGGCGTCGGTGTCTGACGGGCGGCGCACCAGCGCGAGACCGCGGGACTGCGCGTCACCCGGCAGGTGAGCCGCGGCATCCGTTCCGATCACCGAGCGGCTGTCGGCCGCCTCGGCGACACGCAGGCTGATCCGCAGCGGGCAGTTCGCCGCGAGCGCGTCACGGATGACGCCGTTCGCGCGCTGCGTGCCCAGCACCAGGTGCATGCCGAGCGCCCGGCCGCGAGCGGCGACGTCGGTGAACACCGCGCCGAGGTCGGGATGCTCCTGCAGCAGCGCGGCGAACTCGTCGACGACGATGACCAGCCGGCCGAGCCCCGGGCACTCGCGCACATCGCGCGCGCCGGCCTCAGCGAGCGCAGCCTCGCGGCGCCGCAATTCGGCGGCCAGGCTTCCCACGCCGCGGCGTGCGCCGTCGGCGTCGAGATCGGTGACCACAGCGACCACATGCGGCAGCGCACGCAGCGGATCGAACGCCGTTCCGCCCTTGAAATCAACCAGGACGAACGCCACTTCCTCCGGCGAGCGGGCCGCCGCGAGGGCGGTGACCCAGGTGATGAGCAGCTCGCTCTTGCCGGTTCCGGTCATGCCGGTCACCACCGCGTGCGGACCGTCCTCCACGATGTCCAGGGTGAGGTCGCCCCGCTCGCCCCGTGCGATCACCGCGGCGAGCCCGTCGCCGCCCGCCCTGGGCAGTTCGGCCAGAGCGACCCGGTCAGGCACGACGGCCTCCACCTCGCCCTTCGCCGCGCACCGCGCGGCCACCGCACGGGCCTGCTGGGCCGACAGCGCCTCGGCCGCCACGTCTCGCGCGCCCTCCGGGGTGCGCACCCTCGCCCGGAGCGGTTCGGTGCAGTCCAGGACTGTCGTCACCCCGTCCGGCGGTTCCTCTCCTGGTGCTCGCAGGCACACGACGGCGTCGGCAGGTTCGGTGCCGTCGCCCAGCCGCAGGCGGAACTCGGCACGCCGCCGGCGAGCATGCGGGAGTTCGTCGAGCGCCCATGCCTCGACGCCCTCGCCGTTCAGCGCGAGTTGACCGGCGCCGAACCGCAGGCACAGCTGGGCGACGAGCGCGCGCGCCACGGCCGCGCCGACCGGCCCGGAGGCGCGGATGCACACGCCACCGCCGAGCGGCACGGTGATCGGCGCATCCTCAAGGCTCTCGGCACGGTCGCGGAACGCACGTGAGCGGGCGTCGTCTCCTCCGCTGGTGTGCACGTTGCTGGACCGCGTGCCACGGCCGATCACGACGCGGGTCTCCCGGGTGAGGGGGGTGTGTCCGCGCAGCGGCGGCTCGATCAGGCATCGTGCGGCATCCGGATCCCGCTGCCACCGCGCGGCGTGCTCCTCGGCGTGCAGACGCAGCAGCTCAGCCTCGGCGCGCGCCCATGCCTCGTCGGAGTCGGCTTCGGCGAGCCGGCGCTCCTTCCGGCGGGTGCGCATCCCGTCCAGGAACGACGCCAGCAGCATGAGCGGGCCGAGCGCTGCGAAGCAGAGGGCGAACACGGAGCCGGTGATCAGCCACAGCGCCACGCCGCCGATGATCGGCACGATCGCCGCCAGCAGCGGCGTGCCTGGTCGACGCGGTTCGGCTGGTGCCGCGGGGAGGACGATGGTGGTGGCATCCATGCGCTCCATTCGAGCGCACCGCGACGTGCTGCACCGGCCTGTCCACAGGCCGATGCGCGGATCAGTCGGACCGCTCGGCTGTGGAGGACGAATCGGCGGCGTCGACGCGCAGCACGATCACGGTCACGTTGTCGCGCCCGCCGTTCTCGAGGGCGGCATCCATCATGGCGTCCACGGCCGCACCCGGGTCGGGGTGCTCGCGCAGGAAATGCAGGATGCCGTAATCGGTGAGCTCCTTGGTGAGCCCGTCCGAGCAGACCACGAGGTGATCGCCGGGGCGCAGGTCGATGGCGACGTAGTCCGGTGGGACGAGTTCGCTGGCGCCGACCGCGCGGGTGATGACATTGCTGTACGGATGCGCGTCCGCCTCCTCCGGGCTGATCTTGCCGGAGGTGATCAGCTCCTGCACGACGGAGTGGTCGGTGGTCACCTGCAGCAGGCGGTCATCGCGCTTCAGGTAGACCCGCGAATCGCCGATGTTCAGGGCGATCCAGCGCCATTCGCCCTCCTCGGTGCGGTCGAGGAAGACTCCCGTCAGGGTCGTGCCCGTTCCCTCGTCCGTCGTCTCCGGGTGGCTGTGGATGTCGTCCACCGCGAGCTGCAGGGCGCCCTCGATCGCACCGGGCGACACCTGCCCGGCATCCACCATCGCCTCGAGGCGAGCGATCGTGCTCTGGCTGGCGATCTCACCCCCGGCGTGCCCGCCCATGCCGTCGGCGACGACGAACAGCGGGTACTTGGCCAGGAACGCGTCCTGGTTGTTGTCGCGCCGGCGCCCGCGGTCGGTGGTGCCCGCCCAGGTCACCTGCAGCTCGTCGCCGACGCGCTGCGTCTGCGTTGTCGTTTCAGGCACGGGCGTTCTCCGTCGCGATGGCAGCCGTCGGTGCGACGGCGAGGTACCCAGTCATCGTAGTGGACGCGCCGCTCACATCCGCCCCGCCGGGTCTTCGGGCAGCGGGAAGAGCCGGTCGATCTCCGCGAGGTCGTCCGCTGTCGGCGTCCACGCCACGGCTGCCTGCGCGTTCGCCTCGACCTGAGCGGCGGAGGTGGCTCCGGCGATCACGCTCGCGACGGCCGGCTGCGCGAGCAGCCAGCCGAACGTCGCCTCCAGCATGGTGATGCCCCGCGCGCGGCAGAAATCGGCGTACCCGTCGAGCGCATCCCACGGCGCATCGGCCCAGATGTGCCGGCGGGTGGACATGATCCGACTGCCCTCGGGCCCTCCCTCGCGGGTGAACTTTCCGGTGAGCAGGCCGTTCTTCAGCGGGAAGTAGGGGAAGAACCCGAGGTCGTAGCGAACGGCGGCGGGCAGCACTTCGCGTTCGGATGCCCGTGCCAGCAGTGAGTAGTGGTTCTGTGCGGAGATGAAGCGTCCGCTCATGCGGGCGCGGGCGGTGAACTCCGCCTCGGCGATCTGCCAGCCGGTGAAGTTCGAGTGACCGTAGTAGCGGATCTTGCCCTCGTCCACGAGTTCATCGAGCGCGTCGAGGGTCTCGGCGATGGGGGTCTTCGGGTCGGGAAGGTGCAACTGGTACAGATCGATCCAGTCTGTGCGCAGCCTGCGCAGGGACTTCTCCACGGCGAGCCGCACGTACCGGCGCGAGCCGCGTCCTCCGGGGAAGTCGTAGCCCATGTCGCGATCGTGGCCGAACTTGGTCGCCAGCACCACGCGATCCCGCCGCCCCTGCAGCACTTCGCCCATCAGCGCCTCGCTGAGACCGGGGTCGGCGCCGTACATGTCGGCCGTGTCGAAGAAGAACACGCCGTTCGCCAGCGCCGCGTCGATCACCTCACGGGTGCCTTCGAGTGTCTGCGTGGACGTTCCGGAGCGACCGAAGTTGTTGCATCCCAAGCCGGCTGCGGAGACGACGAGACCCGATGCGCCGACGCGACGGTGCGATGTGACCATGCCTCCAACCTATCGAATCCGCGCGGGCCGGAACGCCGTGAAGCCCCCGACCGGAGTCGAGGGCTTCACGGGTTCACGCCGATGGCTGGTCGCGGTCTGCGGGAGGCGCAGGCGGAGCAGGCGGCGCCGCGGGCGGCGGCACCTGAGCGCCGGTCGACGGCGCCTGCGGTGCCGCGTATCCGGGCTGCCCGCCGGGATAGCCGGTCTGGCCCGGGGCTCCGTAACCGGGCTGCGCGGGAGGCGCGTACCCCTGCGGTGCCGGCGGCTGATATCCCTGCGAAGTGGGCGCGGCGTACCCCTGACCGGGAGCGCCGTACCCGGGAGCGGGCGGGGCGACATTCTGCGAGGGCTGGACAGGGACACCGTCCCACGCGGTGCGGTCCTCGAGGAAGGCGTTGCCCGCCCACGGTGCGGGCGCGATGGCGGGGTTCCACCGGGACTTGTCGAAGGCGAGAATGCCCATCCACACCGGCGACAGGAACACGTAGAGGACGACCCAGGCCGCCTCCTTCTGCAGCTTCAGACCCACACGCCATGCGGCCATGGCCGACAGCGCGAGCGTTGCGAGCGGAACAAGCCAGCCGATCACCGGAATCCAGGCGAGCAGCAGCGTCGCACCCAGCGAGTAGAGCACGAGCCAGGGGCTCATGTCGCCGAGCTTGAAGAGGATCATGCTGTTGTAGACGGGAACCCACGCCCGCCACTTGCCCTGCACCCCGGCCTTCTCGAAGATCTTCATGAGGAAGATCGAGAGCACCACGTACAGGATGGGGCCCACCACCAGCACGAGGAAGAAGATCAACCCCATCAAGGCTGCGATAGCACCGTAGCCGTAGTCGTCAGAACCCATTGGTCATTCACTTCCGTCCATCGGGGGGGGGAAGCTGAATCGCTCCCCCGTGCGAACTGCGTCGCACCGGCAATGCTATCGGGGCTGGGCGGTCAGCTCCAGCACCTCGCCATCCGCGACGGCGCGGAGCCGGATGCCGTTCTCCCCGGCCCACGTCAGCAGACCCGCGACCGAGCGGACCCGCGGCCGAGTCGTCGCGATGGCGCGCACCAGCTCCCCCTTCGCCTTCTTGTTGAAGTGGTTGAGAGCGCGCCCGCTCTCGGTGACCACGCGCACGTACGCTCCGGGTACGGACCCCGGAAGCGGCCCGAGGGCGACGTAGGCCTCGCTGCGCAGGTCGAGCAGGAATCCGGCATCCGTCAACGCGGCGGAGGTGGCGTCCGCCCAGAGCCGGCGCAGCGGCGGGATGCCGGGCAGCGACGTCCCCGCCGCAAGGCGGTAAGCGGGGATGCAATCCAAGGCTCCCACGGGTCCGAACGGGGCCGAGTGGATGAGCACGTGGTCACCGAGCCAGCGCCGCGATGCGCGGTCGAGCTCGGTCGCACCGAGTGCGTCGTACAGCACCCCCGTGTAGCGATCGGCGGCCGGCATGGTGGGCGCGGTGCGCAGCATCCGGTTGTGTTCGATCTCGCCGACCTGACGATCGCTCAGCTTGAGCACACGCCGTGCCTCGGCGGGGTCTGCGGCGAGGTCGATCAGGGCATCGATCACTGCCGTCCGCTGCGGAAGCAGGGATGGCAGGGCGAGGGATGCCGGGTCGAGTGCGGCGCCCGTCCCCCCAGGGCGCTTGGTCTCAGACGGCGGGAGAAGGATCTTCATGTGTGCTCCGGACACGACGAGACGCAAGGCCCCTTCGACAAGGACCTTGCGTCTCGTGCGAGCGTCTCAGGCGATCAGCGCCGCGTTCCCCGCGACGATGGTGAGCTGGTCGCCCTCCATCGACAGGAAGCCGTCCTGGGCGTTGGCGAGCACCTTCGAGCCGTCGAGCTCGGTGATGCGAACCTCGCCCTGGGCGAGGATCGCGAGCACCGGCTCGTGACCCGGCATGATGCCGATCTCGCCCTCGACGGTCCGTGCGACGACAAGGCTCGCCTGCCCCGACCAGACCTCCGCGTCCGCGGAGACGAGATGGACGTTGAGCGCCATGATCAGGCGTTCTCCTTCTGGATCTGCGCCCACTTCTCTTCGACGTCCGAGATCGGACCGACGTTGAAGAAGGCCTGCTCGGCGACGTGGTCGAAGTCACCACGGGCGATCGCGTCGAACGACTCGATGGTCTCCTTCAGCGGCACCGTGGAGCCCTCGACGCCGGTGAACTTCTTCGCCATGTAGGTGTTCTGCGAGAGGAACTGCTGGATGCGGCGCGCGCGCGACACGATGATCTTGTCCTCTTCGGAGAGCTCGTCGACACCGAGGATGGCGATGATCTCCTGCAGCTCCTTGTTCTTCTGCAGGATCTGCTTCACCGTGGTGGCGACCCGGTAGTGGTCCTCACCCAGATAGCGCGGGTCCATGATGCGCGAGGTCGAGGTCAGCGGGTCGATCGCCGGGTACAGACCCTTCGAAGCGATCTCACGCGAGAGCTCGGTAGTCGCGTCGAGGTGCGCGAACGTGGTCGCCGGAGCCGGGTCGGTGTAGTCGTCGGCCGGCACGTAGATCGCCTGCAGCGAAGTGATCGAGTGACCGCGGGTCGAGGTGATGCGCTCCTGCAGGAGGCCCATCTCGTCGGCCAGGTTCGGCTGGTAGCCCACGGCCGATGGCATGCGGCCGAGCAGCGTCGACACCTCGGAGCCCGCCTGGGTGAAGCGGAAGATGTTGTCGATGAAGAGCAGCACGTCCTGCTTCTGCACATCGCGGAAGTACTCCGCCATGGTCAGTGCCGACAGTGCCACGCGAAGACGCGTCCCCGGGGGCTCGTCCATCTGACCGAAGACGAGGGCGGTCTTGTCGAAGACGCCCGCCTCCTCCATCTCGTGGATCAGGTCGTTGCCCTCACGGGTGCGCTCGCCGACACCGGCGAACACCGACACACCACCGTGGTCCTGGGCGACGCGCTGGATCATCTCCTGGATGAGGACGGTCTTGCCCACACCCGCGCCGCCGAACAGGCCGATCTTTCCACCGAGGACGTACGGCGTCAGCAGGTCGATCGACTTGATGCCGGTCTCGAACATCTGTGTCTTCGACTCGAGCTGGTCGAAGTTCGGAGCCTGACGGTGGATCGGCCAGCGCTCGGTGATCTCGATCTGCTCGCCGGGTTCGGCGTTGAGGACCTCGCCGATCACGTTGAAGACCTTGCCCTTGGTCACATCGCCGACGGGAACCGAGATCGCCTCGCCGGTGTTGCGGACCTCCTGCCCGCGGACGATGCCGTCCGTGGGCTTCAGCGCGATGGCGCGGACGAGGTCGTCACCGAGGTGCTGTGCGACCTCGAGGGTGATCTCGGTCGACTGCTCGCCGATCGTGATGGTGGTCTTGAGCGCGTTGTAGATCTCGGGGATCGAGTCGTGCGGGAACTCGATGTCCACAACCGGACCGTTGACGCGCGCGACGCGCCCGACGACCGCGGTCGCGGGCTGTTCAGCCGTAGCGGTGGGGGTCATTTCTTCGTCTCTCTCTTGAGGCTTACTTGCTCGACGCCAGGGCGTCGGCGCCGCCGACGATCTCGGCGATCTGCTGCGTGATCTCCGCCTGACGCGCGTTGTTGCGCAGACGGGTGTAATCGGTGATGAGCTTGTCCGCGTTGTCGCTCGCCGACTTCATCGCCTTCTGCGTCGCGGCCTGCTTCGCGGCCGACGACTGCAGCAGCGCGTTGAAGACGCGGCTCTGGATGTACACCGGCAGGATGGCATCCAGCACCGTGGCCGCATCCGGCTCGAACTCGTACAGCGGGTAGATCTGGCTGCCCGCGTCGGACTCGTCGGACTCGGCGATCTCCAGCGGGAGCAGGCGCAGATTCTCGGGGGTCTGGGTCATCATGCTGACGAACCGGTTGTAGACGAGGTGGATCTCGTCCACTCCCCCGGCATCCCCGCCACGTGAGAAGGCATCCAGCAGGGACTGCGAGATCTCCTCAGCGGTGTGGAACGACGGTGTGTCGGTGTCGCCGGTCCACTCGGCAGCCGACTCGATGCCGCGGAACTGGAAGTACCCGACGGCCTTGCGGCCGATCAGGTAGTACACCGGTTCCTTGCCCTGCTCGCGCAGCAGCTCTGCAAGCTCCAGACCCTCACGGAGGATCTGCGAGTTGAAGGCTCCGGCAAGCCCCCGGTCGGACGAGAAGATCACGACCGCGGAGCGGCGGATCGTCTCGGGTTCGCGGGTCAGCGGGTGATCGACGTTGGAGTGGGTGGCCACGGCCGAGACGGCGCGCGTCACGGCCCGCGCGAAGGGGCTGGCAGCCTTGACGCGTGCCATCGCCTTCTGGATGCGCGAAGCCGCGATGAGCTCCATCGCCTTCGTGATCTTCTTGGTCGTCTGAGCAGAAGAGATCTTCTGCTTGTAGACCCTGAGTTGAGCGCCCATATCAGTTCCTCAGCGGGCTCAGCCGCGGCGGCCCTTGACGATCTTCTCCTGGTTGACGTCCTCCGCCTCGGCGGCGTCGTGCTCCTCGTGGCCGGGGGCGCCGATGGCGTGGCCCTTGCCTCCCTGGAACTCCAGGATGAAAGCATCCGTCTGCTTCTCGAGCTCGGCGACCGTGTCGTCGTCGAGGACGTTGGTCTCGCGCAGCGTGTCCAGGACCTTCGTGTTGCGACGCAGGTAGTCCAGCAGCTCACGCTCGAAGCGCAGCACGTCCGACACCTCGATCGAGTCGAGCTTGCCGTTGGTACCGGCCCAGATCGAGACGACCTGCTCCTCCACCGGGTACGGCGAGTACTGCGGCTGCTTGAGCAGCTCGGTCAGACGCGCACCACGCGCCAGCTGGCGACGCGACGCCTGGTCGAGGTCGGATGCGAACATCGCGAACGCCTCGAGGGAGCGATACTGAGCGAGCTCCAGCTTCAGCGTTCCGGAGACCTTCTTGATCGACTTCACCTGGGCGTCACCGCCGACTCGCGACACCGAGATGCCGACGTCCACAGCAGGACGCTGGTTCGCGTTGAACAGGTCGGACTGCAGGAAGATCTGGCCGTCGGTGATCGAGATCACGTTGGTCGGGATGTACGCCGAGACGTCGTTCGCCTTCGTCTCGATGATCGGCAGACCGGTCATCGAACCCGCGCCGAGCTCGTCGGACAGCTTCGCGCAGCGCTCGAGCAGACGCGAGTGCAGGTAGAAGACGTCACCCGGGTACGCCTCACGCCCCGGCGGGCGGCGCAGCAGCAGCGACACGGCGCGGTAGGCCTCGGCCTGCTTCGACAGGTCGTCGAAGATGATCAGCACGTGCTTGCCGCCGTACATCCAGTGCTGGCCGATGGCCGAGCCGGTGTACGGAGCGAGGTACTTGAAGCCTGCGGGGTCGGATGCGGGAGCCGCGACGATGGTGGTGTACTCCATCGCACCGGCCTCTTCGAGCGCACCGCGCACGCCGGCGATCGTCGAGCCCTTCTGCCCGATCGCGACGTAGATGCAGCGCACCTGCTTGTTCACGTCGCCCGAATCCCAGTTGGCCTTCTGGTTGATGATCGTGTCGATCGCGAGGGCCGTCTTGCCGGTCTGGCGGTCGCCGATGATCAGCTGACGCTGACCGCGACCGACCGGGATCATGGCGTCGATGGCCTTGATGCCCGTCTGCAGCGGCTCGTGCACGCTCTTTCGCTGCATCACGCCGGGTGCCTGCAGCTCGAGCTCGCGCGAGCCCTCGGCGGCGATGGTGCCGAGACCGTCGATCGGGTTGCCGAGCGGGTCGACGACGCGGCCGAGGTAGCCGTCGCCGACGGGAACCGAGAGGACCTCGCCGGTGCGGGTGACCTTCTGGCCCGCCTCGATGCCGGTGAAGTCGCCCAGGACGACCACGCCGATCTCGTGCTCGTCGAGGTTCAGGGCCAGGCCCTTGGTGCCGTCGCCGAAGGTGACGAGTTCGTTCGCCATGACCCCGGGCAGGCCCTCGACGTGCGCGATGCCGTCCGCGGCGTCGATGACGGTGCCGACCTCGGTCGCCGCGGCCCCGGTGGGCTCGTACGCGGCGGCGAAGTCCTTCAGCGCGTCACGAATGACGTCGGGGCTGATCGATAGTTCTGCCATTGTCTTCCCTTTGTATTCGAGAGAGTCCGCGCGGTTCCCCGCGCCAAGTCTTTGTCAGCTCGCGAGCTTCTGTCGAAGCTCGGCGAGGCGGGCGGAGATGCTGCCGTCGATGACGTCGTCGGCGATCTGCACGCGCAGGCCTCCGACGACACCCGGGTCGGTCACCACGTTGAGGGAGATCTCGCCACCGTATCGGCGCGAGAGTGCGTCGCGCAGGCGTTCCTGCTGCGCGGCGGTGAGCGGCGTGGCCGTATGCACCGTCGCAACGGTGCGTCCGGCCTGCGCGGAGACGATCCGGATCGCACGGCGCAGCAGCTGCCGCACTCGACGGTCACGCGGTTCCCGCACCAGCGAGGAGGCGATGAGCACGGTCGCCGGCGACACCGAGCCGGCGAGCACCTTCTGCACCAGCGCGCTGCGCGCGTCGGCGCTTCCGAGCCGGCTGCCGAGCGCGAGCTCGAACTCCGGGTTGTCGGCCACCGCACGAGAGAAGCCGAACAGCTCCCCGGCGACGTCGTCGTTCGGCGAGGCGATGGCTGCCGCACGGACCGCGAGCTCCTCGATGCCGTCGATGAGGTCGGATGCCGAGGACCAGCGTTCCGCCACGGCGGCCGTCAGCACGGCACGCGTCGAGGCGGATGCTCCGGCGAACACGCCGGCGACCAGCGCGGTGCGCGCCTCGGCCGGTGCGGTCGGATCTGCGAGCGCGCCGCTCAGCTGGGACGACTCCACCAGCGCGCGGGCTGCTGCGAACAGCTCCGCCGCGCTGTCGAGGGTGACGCCCGACGTCGCTGCGAGGGCGTTCGTCGACGCCTCCAGTGCCTGAGTGGTCGCGCTGCCCATCAGGCCACCGGTCCCTGAGCCTGCTGCACGGTCGAGGAGGCCTCCAGGTCCGCCAGGAAGCGGTCCACCACGGCGGCCGCGCGGGCGTCGTCGGAGAGCGTCTCACCGACCACGCCGCCGGCGAGGTCGATCGCCAGCGTGCCGACCTCGCTGCGAAGCGAGACGAACGCAGCCTGACGCTCCGCCTCGATCTGCGCGTGGGCCGCGGTGGTGATGCGAGCGGCCTCGGCCGCAGCGGTCTCCTTGGCCTCGGCGACGATCTTCTTGCCGTCCTCGCGGGCGGCCTCACGGATCTCGCCTGCCTCGACGCGGGCCTCGGCGAGCTGGCGGGTGTACTCCTCCAGCGCGGCCTCGGCCTGCTTCTGGGCCTCATCGGCCTTGGCGATGTTGCCCTCGATGGCGGCGGAGCGCTCGTCGAGGATCTTCGTCAGGCGCGGCAGGGCGACCTTCCACACGACGACGAGGATGATGAGGAACCACAGGCCCGACCAGATGATGTCGTACCAAGCGGGAATGAGCGGGTTCTGCTCGCCCTCCGCAGCCAGGTTCGTGACAAGAGCGTTCAGCATCCTGTCTCCTTCGGAAGTCGGTGTGGCTTACGCGGGGAACGGAATGAATGCGACGGCGATGCCGACGAACGCAAGCGCCTCGGTGAAGGCGATACCGATCCACATGAGGACCTGGAGGCGGCCGGCCAGCTCGGGCTGACGGGCGACGCCCTCGATGGTCTTGCCGACGACGATGCCCACACCGATGGCCGGACCGATCGCTGCGAGGCCGTAGCCGACCGCACCGATGTGACCGTTGATGTCAGCGAGAACCGTAGTTGCGTCCACGGGGTTTTTCCTTTCGTTGGGTGGGCGGCTTTCGCCGGCCCGCTCAGTGCTCTTCTGCGACCGCGAGCTGGATGTAGATCGCGGTGAGGACGGTGAAGACGTAGGCCTGCAGCACGACGACCAGGATCTCGAAGATCGTGAACGCGCCACCGAAGGCGAGAGTTCCGACGCCGAGGGCTGCCCAGCCGCCGCCGGCGGTGAAGAAGAAGAAGTGGGTGGCCGCGAAGCACAGCACCAGGATCATGTGACCGACGACGAGGTTCATCATCAGTCGCAGGGTCAGGGTGACCGGGCGGATGATGAAGGTGGAGATGAACTCGAGCGGGGTGACGATGATGTAGACGGGCCACGGCACACCGGCCGGGAACAGCGAGTTCTTCCAGAAGCCCAGCGGGCTCTTCTTCATGCCGGCGTAGATGAACGTGACGTAGCTGATCACAGCGAGCGTCAGCGGAACGGCGATGATCGCGGTTCCCGGCATGTTCAGGAACGGGATGATGCCCGTGACGTTCATGAACAGGACCATGAAGAAGATCGTCACCAGCAGCGGTGCGAACCGATCGCCGTCCTTGCGTCCGAGCAGGTCGTGGCCGATGCCGGTGCGGACGAACCCGATGCCCATCTCGACCAGGCTCTGGAACCGGCCGGGGACGACGGTCATGCGACGCGTGCCGAGCCAGAGCAGCAGCACGACGGCGATGACCGAGAGCAGCTGGATCAGGTGGATGCGGTGCATCGGCACCCCGAAGACGGTGAAGAGGATCTCCGGGAAGAACTCATCCATCGACGGGCCGTGGAACTCGCCGTCAGAGGCCAGTTTGGGGATCAAGGTCGCAGCGGGATTCAACAGCGCGGGCTCCAGCTTCGGGGCACCGGACAGAACCGGTACGACGATGGACGGTGTGCTTCAGGCGCAAGCGCTCTCGACGAGCGGCGGGCACCACTCAACCCTAGCAGAATCGGCTTCACCTTCGAATCAGCGCGGGTCCTCGTCGGCACCCTGGCCCGGTGCCCGGTCCTCGGGCGCCTGCGTCGGCAGCGAGACGTCGCTGACGTTCGGCAGACGCGTGCGGGTGAGCACGATGACATCCACCACCAGCGACATCACGACCCCCGCGACGATCGACAGGAAGAACACCATCGGGGCGATCCACGGCTGCCCGCCGAGCACGATCATCACGACGACGAAGATGCCCAGCTTCAGCAGCCAGCCACCGAGGACGATCGCGAAGAACAGCTGCACGTAGATCGGATCGCCGAACCACCGGTTCGCGAACAGGATGCTTCCCGCGGTGATGCCGAGGAAGACGACCGACAGCAGCACGCCGAGCAGGCCGCTGAGGAGTCCGTCGGTCCCCGCCACGGCGAAGCCGACACCGCCGGCGATGACGGCCAGCAGGAGGGCGCTCACCGCCGACCACACCAGCGTGCGCCGGAGGATGGGTGTGCTGGACACGGGATTCGGGGTCATCGGTGCTCCATACGTGGGTGGGGGTCGTCGTCGCGCTCGTGACGTCGACGATCGCGGGGAGTCGGGCTGAGCGTGATGACCACGCAGGCGGCGATGCCGAGCACCCCGAAGCCGACGCCGACGAGGTATCCGCCGGGCCAGTCCTCGCGGCCGGCGATGTACATCAGCAGGACCGACAGCGAGATGATCGCGGTCCACGAGTAGAAGATCAGCACGGCGTCGCGCGCGTGATGGCCGAGATCCAGCATCCGGTGATGCAGGTGCTTGCGGTCGGGCGCAAAGGGGGACTTGCCTGCGCGCATGCGGCGGAACACCGCGAGACCGAAGTCGAGCAGCGGCAGCATGACGATCACCAGCGGGAGCACGATCGGGATGAACGCGCCGAGCAGCTGGGAGCGGCCGAACCGCTCCGCGTCGAAGGCGCTGACGTCTCCCTGACCGGTCAGGGCGATGGCCGAGGTCGCCATCAGCAGTCCGAGGACCAGCGCGCCCGAGTCACCCATGAACAGCTTGGCCGGGCTCCAGTTCAGCGGCAGGAACCCGACGCAGGCGCCGATGAGCACGGCGGCGAGGAAGGTCGCCAGGTTGAAGTAGCTGGTCGCCCCGGAGTCGCGCGTGAGGACGTACGCGTACACGAAGAAGACGCCGTTGGCGATGAGGCAGACCCCGGCGACCAGCCCGTCCAGCCCGTCGATGAAGTTCACCGCGTTCATCACGACCACGATCGCGAACATCGTCACCGAGATGCTCACCCAGCTCGAAACGAGGATCATGTCGCCCACGGGCAGCGAGAGGATCTGCAGCCCGCCCCCGACCGTGATGATCCCAGCCGCGAGGAACTGCGCCGCGAGTTTGATCATCCAGTCCAGGTCCCACAGGTCGTCGATGACGCCGACCACCGCGATGAGTGCGGCGGCGGCGAGGATCGACCACAGCGTCTGCGGCGGGACCCACATCCGTTCGAAGAACGGGTTGGCGGCGGAGATGCCGATGGCGGCGGCGATGCCGAAGAACATCGCCACCCCGCCCAGACGCGGGGTCGGAGTCTTGTGCACGTCCCGTTCACGGATGCCGGGGTAGAGCTTGAACCGCAGGCTCAACCGCCAGACCGCCCACGACAGCGCGAAGGTGATCGTCGCCGTCAGGATGATCGTGAACAGGTACTGCTTCACTCCGGGCCGTCCGCGCCCTCGTCGGGGGCGACTTCGCCGGGCTGCTCGGCAGGCTCCAGGAGTTCGCCGAGGACCTCCTCGAGCTGCTCCCGCGACACGGCGCCCTCGCGCAGGATCCGCACGGCCGGCTTCTCGTCTCCACCGGGGCCGACCAGCGATGTCGCGTCGACGATCGTCGAGGGGACGCCGCTCTCGCTGTAGCCCTCCTCGAGGTACACCGCGACGCTGTCGCCCAGCATCGCCTCGGCGTCCGCGGCGATGATTGCGGCGTCGCGTCCGGTGAGATTGGCACTGGACACCGCCAACGGACCGGTCTCGGCCAGCAGTTCGAGCGCGATGCGCCGATCCGGCATCCGCACGGCGACCGTTCCCTTGGTCTCCCCCAGATCCCATGACAACGACGGCTGTGCAGGCAGCACGATGGTGAGCCCGCCCGGCCAGAACGTGTCGACCAGGCGCTGCACCGGCTCCGGGATCTCCTCCACGAGCGCCGCGAGGGTGTCCTGCCCGGCGACGAGCACCGGCGGCGGCATGTCACGTCCGCGGCCCTTGGCATCCAGCAGCCGTTGCACGGCGGCGGGCGAGAACGCGTCGGCGGCGACCCCGTAGACGGTGTCGGTGGGGAGCACGACGAGCTCGCCCCGGGCGATGGCCTGACGGGCGTGGCGCATGCCGGCGAGGAGCTGTGCCTCGTCGCGGCAATCGAAGACAGAAGACATGGCGTGCCCATTCTACGGGGGTCGTGGGGGTCATCCCCGGCGCGAACCGGGCGCGCAGTCAGGCGCGCAGAGCGGTGGTCGCGCGGTCGCGCCGGGTGAGGTCCTGGTGGGTGGCCGGGGAGCGCCACCCGTCGGCGGAGAGGATGCCGCGGATCGCGTCGCCCTGCAGCTCACCGTGCTCGAGTACGAGCAGCCCGCCGGGGCGGAGCAGCCGCTGAGCGCGGGTGCTGATCACACGCACGACGTCGAGGCCGTCCGGGCCGCCGTACAGAGCCTGAGCAGGGTCGAACAGGCGCACCTCCGGGTCGCGCGGCACCGCGTCGTCGGGCACGTAGGGCGGGTTGGAGATCACCACGGCCACGGTGCCGGTGAGCTCGTCGAAGGCGGTGGCGAGGTCGCCGAGCAGCAGCGTGAGGTTCTCGGCCCGCGCCGTGTTGCGGGCGGCCCAGGCATGGGCCTGGGGGGACCGCTCGACGGCGAACACCCGCGCGTGCGGCACCTCGGTCGCCATGGCCAGCGCGATCGCGCCGCTGCCGGTGCCCAGGTCGACTGCGATCGGCGACGGCTCGCCGCAGCTCAGCAGCGCGTCGATCGCGTACTGCACGACGGTCTCGGTCTCGGGGCGCGGGACGAACACGCCGGGGCCGACCGCGAGTTCCAGGTGCCGGAACGCCGCCGTGCCGATGATGTGCTGCAGCGGTTCGCGGGCGACCCGCCGGCGCAGCAGCGCGTCGAGCGCCTCCCCCGCCGCATCCGTGATCTCCTCCCCGCGCACCGCCGCGGCCTGCACCTCTCCCCTGCCTCGGCCGAGCACATGCCCCAGCAGCAGCTCGGAGTCGACGAGGGGGTCGGCAATGCCGGCGTCTGCGAGTTGCTGTGCGGCGGCGCGCAGCCGCGCGGCGATCGTCTCGGGCATGCTTCTCAGCGTATGCGGATGATGACATATTGAGCGCCGTGGGAGCGCCGCGAAGTAGGCTGGCCCCATCGTCCGCCGAGGAAAGGTCCGTCAATGGCCGGTATCCACTCCGACATCACCACCGCGTTCGGCAACACCCCGCTGGTGCGTCTGAATCGCATCGCGGAAGGACTGGACGCGACGGTGCTCGTCAAGCTCGAGTCCTACAACCCGGCCTCCAGCGTCAAGGACCGCATCGGCATCGCGATGGTCGACGCGGCCGAGGCCGCCGGCGCGCTCCAGCCCGGCGGCACGATCGTCGAGTCCACGAGCGGCAACACCGGCATCGCCCTGGCGATGGTGGGCGCGGCGCGCGGCTACCGGGTGATCCTGACGATGCCCGCGTCGATGTCGAAGGAGCGCCGTGTGCTGCTGAAGGCCTTCGGTGCCGAAATCGTGCTGACCGACCCCACGAAGGGCATGTCGGGCTCGATCGAGGAGCTGCAGCGGATCATCGAGGAGACGCCGGGCGCCGTGTGGGTGCGCCAGTTCGAGAACGAGGCGAATCCCCGCATCCACCGCGAGACCACGGCACAGGAGATCCTCCGCGACACCGACGGTGCCGTCGACATCCTCGTTGCCGGGGTGGGAACCGGCGGCACGGTCACGGGAGTCGGCCAGGCGCTCAAGGCGGCCAAGCCCGGGGCGCAGGTCATCGCCGTGGAGCCCCAGGACTCCCCCGTTCTCACCGAGGGGCGCCCCGGCCCGCACAAGATCCAGGGCATCGGTCCGAACTTCGTTCCCGACGTGCTCGATCGTGACGTGCTCGACGAGGTGATCACGGTGGGTTTCGACGACTCCATCCGGGTGTCCCGTGAGCTCGCCGCGCGTGAGGGGATGCTGGTGGGCATGTCCTCCGGCGCTGCCGTGTGGGCGGCACTGCAGGTCGCCGCACGCCCGGAGAACGCCGGCAAGACGATCGTCGTGGTGGCGCCCGACACCGGTGAACGCTACATCTCCACCGCGCTGTTCGAGGATCTGCGCGAAGAGTGATGGGCGCCTTCGGCCGCATCCGTGAGGACGTCGCGGCAGCCCGCCGCGGCGACCCCGCCGCGCGCAGCGGCCTGGAGATCGGGCTGCTGTACCCGGGGTTGCACGCCGTCTGGGCGCACCGGCTCTGGCACGCGCTGTGGCGGCGGCGGCTGCGCTTCGTCGCGCGGGCAGGCTCGCAGCTGACTCGTTGGCTCACCGGAATCGAGATCCACCCCGGTGCGCGGATCGGCCGGCGGCTGTTCATCGACCACGGCATGGGCGTGGTGATCGGCGAGACCGCCGAGATCGGTGACGATGTGCTGCTCTACCACGGCGTCACGCTGGGCGGCCGCACCCGCAACGCCGGCAAGCGGCATCCGACCCTCGAGGACGGCGTCGCCGTCGGAGCCGGGGCGAAGATCCTCGGCGCCGTGACCGTCGGCGCGCGCTCGGTGGTCGGCGCGAACGCCGTGGTGACCAAGGACGCGCCCGCCGACAGCATCCTGGTCGGGGTCCCCGCCAAACCGCGCGCACGCACTGGAGTTGATGACGCCCGTGCCCTGCTCACGCCCGCCGACTACGCGATCTGAGACCGCTCGCCGTCACAGCGTCCGGTGCATGACGTGCAGACCGACCAGACCGTGCCGGCGTGAGCGGAACGCGGCGGGCACGGTGCCGATGATCTCGAAGCCGAGCGATCGCCACAGTCGCACCGCTGCGGTGTTGGTCTCCACCACCGCGTTGAACTGGATCGCCGCGTAACCCTCCGACCGATGCCAGTCGATGACGTACCGGCCGAGTGCGCGCCCGACCCCAGCGCCTCGTGCCGAAGGATCGACCATGAACGACGCCGTGCCCACGTGCGCTCCCCGTCCGGGACGGTTCGGGCCCATCTTGGCGGAGCCGACGATCCGGCCGTCGAGCACCGCCACCACGGTCCGCGACGGCGTACGCTCCATCCACAGCGCAGCGGCCTGCTGCGAAGTCAGCCCCTCCGGGTAGGTGTAGGTCTCCCCGTCCTCGACGATGTCCGAGAAGAACGGGAAGATCGCCGTCCAGTCCTCGGCCGTCGCCTCGCGGATGATCACCGCGGCCGGGTCCTGCTGGCTCACCGCTCGTCGCCGCCCAGTGAGGCGAGGCGCTCGGCCTCGTCCGCCTGGATGCACGAGTCGATGACCGGGGCGAGGGCGCCGTTCATCACCTGGTCGAGGTTGTACGCCTTGTACCCGGTGCGGTGGTCGGCGATGCGGTTCTCGGGGAAGTTATAGGTGCGGATCCGCTCGGAGCGGTCCATGCCGCGGATCTGCGACCTGCGCACATCGGATGCCGCGGCCGCCATCTCCTCCTGCTGCTTGGCGAGCAGACGAGCGCGCAGCACGCGCATCCCGGCTTCCCGGTTCTGCAGCTGCGACTTCTCGTTCTGCATCGACACGACGATGCCGGTCGGAAGGTGTGTGATGCGCACAGCCGAGTCGGTCGTGTTCACCGACTGCCCGCCCGGGCCCGACGAGCGGAACACGTCGATCTTGAGGTCGTTCGGGTTGATCTCGATCTCGTCCGGCTCGTCGACCTCGGGGAACACGAGCACGCCGGTCGTGGAGGTGTGGATGCGCCCCTGCGACTCGGTCGCCGGCACGCGCTGCACACGGTGCACGCCGCCCTCGTACTTCAGGTGCGCCCAGACCCCCTGAGCGGGGTCGGTGGTGGACCCCTTGATCGCAATCTGAACGTCCTTGTAACCGCCCAGATCCGATTCGTTCCGCTCGAGCAGCTCGGCCTTCCAGCCCTGCGACGCGGCGTACTGCATGTACATCCGCAACAGGTCGGCGGCGAACAGCGCGCTCTCGGCACCGCCCTCCCCCGCCTTGATCTCCATGATCACGTCGCGGGCGTCATCGGGGTCGCGCGGAATCAGCAGGCGCCGCAGGCGCTCCTGAGCGTCCTGCAGCCCCTCCTCCAGCGAGGGCACCTCCGCGGCGAACGCCTCGTCCTCCCTGGCGAGTTCGCGCGCGGCGTCCAAGTCATCGGCCGCCGCACGCCACACCTCGTACGCTGCGACGATTCGCGACAGCTCGGCGTACCGCCGGTTCACTCGCTTGGCGCGCCCGGCGTCGGCGTGCACCGCCGGGTCGGAGAGTTCCTCCTGCACCCGACGGTGCTCATCGAGCAGCGGCAGGACCGATTCGAACACGGAAGGTCGCGCAGGCTCAGCGGATGCTGTTCTCGTGGCCGTTGCCGGCGGCCGGCGGCGCCGGGATCGACTTCTGCATCTGGAACAGGAACTCGACGTTCGAGCCGGTCTCCTTCAGCTTGCCGAGCACGACCTCCAGCGCCTGCTGCGGGTCGAGACCGGCCAGGGCACGGCGGAGCTTCCAGGTGATCTTGACCTCGTCGGGCGAGAGCAGCATCTCCTCCCGGCGGGTACTGGATGCGTTCACGTCCACCGCGGGGAAGATCCGCTTGTCGGCAAGCTGACGCGACAGGCGCAGCTCACTGTTGCCTGTGCCCTTGAACTCCTCGAAGATGACCTCGTCCATCTTGGAGCCGGTCTCCACCAGCGCGGTGGCGAGAATTGTCAGCGAACCGCCGTTCTCGATGTTGCGCGCGGCACCGAAGAAGCGCTTGGGCGGGTAGAGCGCCGAGGCGTCCACACCGCCGGTGAGCACGCGGCCGGATGCCGGGGCGGAGATGTTGTACGCGCGGCCGAGGCGGGTGATCGAATCAAGCAGCACGACGACGTCGCGCCCCAGCTCGACGAGGCGCTTGGCGCGCTCGATGGCGAGCTCGGCGACCGTGGTGTGGTCCTCGGCGGGCCGGTCGAAGGTCGAGGCGATGACCTCGCCCTTGACGGTGCGCTCCATGTCGGTGACCTCTTCGGGGCGCTCGTCCACGAGTACGACCATCAGGTGCACCTCGGGGTTGTTCTGCGCGATCGCGTTGGCGATCTGCTGCAGGACGATGGTCTTGCCGGCCTTCGGCGGCGCGACGATGAGCCCGCGCTGCCCCTTGCCGATGGGGGCGACGAGGTCGATGATCCGCTGGGTCAGCTTCTCGGGCGCCGTCTCGAGGCGCAGTCGCTCCTGCGGGTACAGCGGGGTGAGCTTGCCGAACTCCACGCGGGTGCCGGCGTCTTCGGGCGAGAGTCCGTTGATCGAGTCGACCTTGACCAGCGCGTTGTACTTCTGGCGGCCCTGCGGCTCGCCCTCGCGGGGCTGCTTGATGGCGCCGACGATCGCGTCGCCCTTGCGCAGGTTGTACTTCTTCACCTGGCCGAGCGACACGTACACGTCGCTGGCTCCGGCGAGGTAACCGGTGGTGCGCACGAACGCGTAGTTGTCGAGCACATCGAGGATGCCGGCGACCGGGATGAGGACGTCGTCCTCGCCGATCTCGGTGTCGAACTCATCGGCGGTGACGTTTCCGCCGCCGCGGCGCTTGTTGCGCTGACGGGTGCGGCCGGAGCTCTGCTCCTCGTCGACTGCCGGCGCGTCCTGCCCGCCGCCGTTTCCGTTCTGGCCGCTGCTGTCCTTGCCGCGTCCGCGGCTGCGGTTGCGTCCACGGCCCCGTCCGCGTCCGGTGCCCTCTCCGTCACCGGAGTCGCCGCCGTCCTGGCCGGCGTCGGAGCGGTCGGATGCCGGAGCCTGCTGCTCGTCGCCGGACTGCGCGGGTGCGGACTCACCGGAGCCGCCGTTGCGGTCAGAGTCGTTCCCGGTGTCGGCCGACTTGGTTCGCTTGCCGCGAGTGGGGCGCTTGGCGGGCGCGTCGGCACCGGAGTCGGCGGACGGCTCGGTGCCGGCCTCGGCGGCGCTGTCCGCCGCTGAGCGAGAGGCGCGCTTGCGGGCGGGCTTCTTCGCCGGCTCGTCTGAGGCCGGGTCGGAAGAGGCGGCTGGCGTGCTGTCGGCGTCGTCGGATGCCGGGGCGGCGTCCTGCTCGGCGGGTGCGGCGCTCTCGGCGTCGGCCTTCTTGGCGCGGCTGCGGCGCGGCGCCTTCGCCTTCGGCTTCGTCTCGGCAGCCGAATCGTCAGCGGCGGCGGCCGGCGCCTCAGCGGCGGCGGGCGCGTCGTTAGCCTGGGCGGCGGGCGCTTCGGCGGCGGGCGTGCCGGCCGACGTCGCACGACGCGGTGCGCGCTTGCGCGGTGCGACCGCGACGGCCTCGGGTGCTGCAGCTTCAGCGGCAGGCGTGTCGTTCTGGGTCTCGGAGAAATTCTCCACGAGTACTCCCTCATATGTCGTGGGAACGAGCAATCCGGAACGCACAGCAGAATGCTGCGCGCGTCACACGCGAGGGTGCTGAGCACCTGACGGCCAGCACCACGGAAGTTCTGGGGATCGCGTGCGGATTTCGCAGAAGTGCGACGGGGCGAGATTCACGAAGTTACGTGGAGCCCTCCGCTCGATCCCTAACTGTACCACCCCGCACGTCGACGGCGAGCATGTGAGCTTCCCACGGTGTGTCCGTGACGGCATCCGCCACCTCCACCGCCGACTGCCGCGCGGCGGGGCCGTCGGCGAGCACGAGGACGCTGGGGCCGGCGCCCGACACGACGGCGGCGAAGCCGGCGGCGCGCAGCGCCTGCACGAGCCGCAGCGTCTCGGGCATCGCGGCCCCGCGGTAGTCCTGGTGGAGCCGGTCGTCGGTGGCGTCCAGCAGCAGTTCGGGACTCTGCGTCAGTGCCGCGACGAGCAGTGCCGATCGCGACACGTTGAAGACCGCATCCTCCCTGGGCACCTGATGCGGCTGCAGGGAACGCGCGAGAGACGTCGACATCGTGAAGCCCGGTACGAAGACCACAGGGGCGACGCCGCGGTGCACCAGCAGCTTCTTGTGCTGCGGTCCTCGTTCAGCGGTCCACGCGATCGTGAGCCCCCCGAACAGCGCCGGAGCGACGTTGTCCGGATGTCCCTCCAGCTCCGTGGCGAGCCGCAGCAGCGCGTCGTCGTCCAGGTGCACGTCGCCGGCGAGCAGCCCCTTGGCGATCAGCACGCCCGCCGTGACCGCGGCGCCGGACGACCCGAGGCCCCGACCGTGCGGCACGCCGTTCTCGGCGTGGATGCGCAGACCGGGCATCCGGCGCCCGGCGTCGGCGAAGACGTGTGCGATCGCGCGCACCACGAGGTTGCCCGCATCCCGCGGGATCTCCTCCGCACCGGATCCGGTGACCTCGATCTCCAGCCGCTCGTCGGCGAAGGACGACACGGTCAGCGAGTCGTAGATGCTGAGGGCGAGTCCCAGCGTGTCGAAGCCCGGCCCGAGGTTGGCGCTGGTGGCCGGCACCGTGACCGTCACGGTGCGCAGTGCGTTCTCGACGGTGCGGCGCTCGACGGCAGCGGGCGCCATCTCGGCCGGGACGACGGTGACGCCCACTCTCACTCCCCTTCGACGCGCAGGACCGAGACGACCCGCTCGACGACATCGCTGTCTGCCAGGCGCTGCACCGTGGCGCTGAGTGCGCTGTCGGCCGCCCGGTGCGTACCGATGATCAACCGTGCGGTGTCGCCGTCCTCGCCCTCGACGGTCTGCACGAGGGTCGCGACCGACACGCCGCCTTCGCTGAGGATGCCGGCGATGGTGGCCAGCACGCCCGGCTCATCATCGACCTCGAGGGTGATCTGGTAGCGCGTGGTCACATGACCGATGGTGACGACCGGCAGGTTCGCGCGGGTGGACTCCCCGACGCCGACTCCGCCCGCGATGTGCCGCCGGGCGGCGGAGACCACGTCGCCGAGCACTGCAGAGGCGGTCTGCACGCCACCGGCACCTGCGCCGTAGAACATCAGCGACCCGGCGGCCTCCGCCTCGACGAACACGGCGTTGTTGGCGCCGTGCACCGAGGCAAGCGGGTGCGAGCGAGGGATCAGCGCCGGGTAGACGCGTACCGAGATGGACTCGCCGTCGTCGGTGCCCAGCCGCTCGCACACGGCGAGGAGCTTGATCACGAAGCCGGCGCTGCGCGCCTCCTCGATCATGTCGGCGCTGATCGAGGTGATCCCCTCGCGGTGGACCGCGTCGAGCGGAACGGCGGTGTGGAACGCGAGGCTGGCCAGGATCGCGGCCTTCTGCGCCGCGTCGAAGCCCTCGACATCCGCCGTCGGGTCGGCCTCGGCGTATCCGAGCCGCTGCGCGTCCGCGAGCACCTCGGCGA
>JAPSIX010000059.1:0-6409 GCA_031178475.1 Microbacterium sp.
TTCGTCTCGGTCGCCTTCGGCTTCCTCGCTCAACGACCGGGGATGCATGACTCCGGTCGTTGAGCGAGCGGAGCGAGTCGAAACGACGATCGCGCCGGCCAGGTTTCACGTGAAACATGGCGTTTCGTCTCGGTCGCTGTTGGCTCCCTCGCTCAACGACCGGCGCAGGAGTCCTCGTTTCGTCTCGGTCGCCTTCGGCTTCCTCGCTCAACGACCGGCGCAGGAGTCCTCGTTTCGTCTCGGGCGCCTTTGGCGGCCTCGCTCAACGACCGGAGGAGCAGGGAGGGTCGGTGGGCTCGGTTAGAGTGGTAGGCGGTCCCGGAAGGAGTGGATGTTTCACGTGAAACCATCCGAAAAGGCATCGCCGAACAACGACTTCGGGATGGACACCCCGCTCGCGCGGGAACTCGCAGACCTCTCCTCGCGCCGCCGTGCGCTGGAAAAGGTGTCTGTGTCGTTCTCGGGCGAAACCCGCGTCTTCACCGTGTCCAACCAGAAGGGCGGCGTCGGAAAGACGACGACCGCGGTGAATCTGGCATCCGCTCTCGCGCAACTCGGTGGCAAAGTCCTTGTCATCGACCTCGATCCGCAAGGGAACGCGTCCACCGCGCTCGGCGTCACCCACACCGCGGAGACCCCGAGCATCTACGACGTCCTCATCGACGACTTCGCCTTCGCTGACATCGTTCAGCAGAGCCCCGAATCACCGAACTTGTTCTGTGCGCCGAGCACGATCCACCTGGCCGGCGCCGAGATCGAGCTCGTCTCGCAGGTCGCACGCGAGTTCCGGTTGCGCCGCGCCCTCGAGGCCTATCTCGAGCAGCACCCCGTCGACGTCGTGATCATCGATTGTCCTCCATCGCTGGGCCTGCTCACGATCAACGGATTCACAGCGGCATCCGAGGTGCTGATCCCCATCCAGTGCGAGTACTACGCCCTTGAGGGTCTCAGCCAGCTGCTGGGCAGCATTCAGATGATCCAGAAGCACCTCAACCCCGAACTCCACCTCTCGACGATTCTGCTCACCATGTACGACGGGCGCACCCGCCTGGCTCAGCAGGTCGCCGACGAGGTGCGCAACCACTTCCCGCAGCAGGTGCTCAGCACCGTCATCCCGCGGTCGGTGCGCGTCTCCGAAGCTCCGAGCTTCGGTCAGACGGTCATCGCCTACGACGGAACCTCCGCCGGCGCGGTCGCGTACCGGGAAGCCGCTGTCGAGATCGCTCAGCGCGGAACAGCGTCCGCGCAGAAGAAGGAGAAATGATGGCCAAACGTACAGGTCTCGGCCGGGGGATCGGCGCCCTCATCCCAACCGCGGACCAGGCCGAGCGTCCGGTGGACGTCTTCTTCCCCGGCGCTTCGAAGCCGAAGCAGGATGCTGCACAGCCTGCGTCCGCGCCCGAGCCGACCGAGCCGCTGCACGACGACGAACTCGCCGCGGTGCCCGGCATCCGGCTGATTCAGGTCGACCCGCAGAAGATCGTGCCGAACCCGCGACAGCCACGCACCCATTTCGACGAGGACGACCTCGCCGAACTGGTGCACAGCGTCAAAGAGTTCGGCGTCCTGCAGCCGGTCGTCGTGCGGAGGAACGGCGACGACGAGTTCGAGCTGATCATGGGGGAGCGGCGTACGCGCGCCGCCCGCGAAGCCGGACTGGCCTCGATCCCCGCGATCCTCCGCGAGACCGCTGACGAGAACCTTCTCCGCGATGCCCTGCTCGAGAACCTACACCGCTCCGAGCTGAACCCCTTGGAGGAGGCGTCCGCGTATCAGCAGCTCCTCGAGGACTTCGGTATCACGCAGGAGGAGCTCGCCAGCCGGATCGGCCGCTCCCGCCCGCAGATCAGCAACACGATCCGCCTGCTGCGCCTGCCGCTTCCTGTCCAGCAGCGTGTCGCGGCCGGCGTGCTTTCCGCAGGGCACGCCCGAGCCATCCTGTCGGTCGAGGATCCGGAGCGGATGCAGCAACTCGCCGACAAGGTCGTCAACGAGGACCTCTCAGTACGCGCCACCGAGCAGGCGGCGAAGAGCCTGCCCGCGGCGGCGGGTACGGCGCCCCGCCCGACACCCGGTGCGCGTCGTGCGTACCTCGATGAGGTGTCGACGAAGCTCGGCGACCGCTTGAACACACGCGTTCAGATCACGCTGGGCGCAAGAAAAGGCCAGCTCAAGATAGATTTCGCGTCAATACAGGATCTGAACCGCATCCTGTCGGAGATCGGTGAGGAGCAGTACGGCGCGCGCTAGACACTCGGCGTACACACCCGAAAGGTTTCTGCGGCGCGGAGACAGGAGGCACTAGGCTCCGATCACCAGCTCGACGAGGAGGCCCCATGACCCAGTCAGTGCTACCCGCAGCGATCCGCGGCCGCGTCATCGGAGTCAGCATCGCTGCGGCGCTCGGCGGTTTCCTGTTCGGCTTCGACACCGCGGTGATCAATGGTGCCGTCGATGCGCTGGCGGGCGCGTTCGACCTCGGCGTCGCGCTGAAGGGGTTCGCGGTCTCCTCCGCGCTGATCGGCTGTGCGATCGGCGCCTGGTTCGCGGGCCCGGTGGCGAATCGCCTCGGTCGCGTACCGACCATGCTGATCGCCGCAGCGCTGTTCTTCATCTCCGCTCTCGGGTCAGGCCTCGCCTTCGGCGTTGTCGACCTCATCGTGTGGCGCGTGATCGGCGGGCTCGGGGTCGGCGCGGCATCCGTCATCGCCCCCGCTTACATCGCGGAGGTGTCACCCGCTCACGTCAGAGGGCGCCTCGGCTCGCTCCAGCAACTCGCCATCGTCACCGGCATCTTCGTCGCCCTGCTCTCCGATGCCATGCTCGCGAACGTCGCAGGTGGTGCAGCCGAGCCGCTGTGGGGGCTGGAGGCGTGGCGGTGGATGTTCATCGCCGAAGCCGTCCCGGCCCTGATCTACGGAATCGCGTCACTCCGGCTTCCCGAGTCGCCCCGCTACCTCGTCGCGCGCGGCGACATCGACAAGGCGACCCAGGTGCTGACAACGGTCACCGGTGCTGTCGACGTGGAAGGCAAGATCAAGGAGATCACCGGCACCATCAACACCGAGAGCCGCGGCTCGATGCGCGACCTGCGCGGCAACCGCCTCGGACTGAAGCCGGTGGTCTGGGTCGGCATTCTGCTCAGTGTGTTCCAGCAGTTCGTCGGCATCAACGTGATCTTCTACTACTCGACCACCCTGTGGCGCTCGGTCGGATTCGACGAGTCAGACGCCCTCACGATCACCGTCATCACCTCGGTGACGAACATCGTGGTCACCATCGTGGCGATCATGCTCGTGGACCGCGTCGGTCGCCGCCTGATGCTGCTCGTGGGCTCGATCGGCATGGCCGCGACGCTGGGACTGATGGCGGTCGCCTTCTCGTTCGGCGCCCTGAATGCGGCCGGCGACGTAGTGCTGCCCGACCCGTGGGCGACCGTCGCGCTCATCTCCGCGAACGCATTCGTGGTGTTCTTCGGAGCGACGTGGGGGCCACTGGTGTGGGTGCTGCTCGGCGAGATGTTCCCGAACTCCATTCGCGCCACAGCGCTCGCTGTCGCTGCGGCAGCCCAGTGGATGGCGAACTTCTTCATCTCGACGACCTTCCCCGCCTTCGCTGAGATCGGCCTCACCTTCGCGTACGGGTTCTACGCGTTCTTCGCCCTGCTGTCGTTCTTCTTCGTGTTCTTCAAGGTGCCGGAGACGAAGGGCCGAGAGCTCGAGACGATGACGGATGACGCGGTGGTGGAGCGCCGGAGGAGGGTCAGCCGCATCTAAGCCCGAGCGATGGCCTGCAGCGAACGCTCCAGCGCCGGCCGCGGGTCGAGGGCGTAACTGCCGTCGCCGAAGAGCTCGATCGTCGCCAGCCCGGAGTACGCGTGGCGATCCAGGGCGTCGACGATCGCGGGCAGGGGCAGATCGCCCTCGCCCCAGGCCAGATGCCCCGCCGGGGAGCCGTCGATCAGGTGCACGTGCCGCACGCGGTCGCCGAGCAGCGCGAAGTAGTCGTCGACGGTCTCGCCGGCCACGGCCGCGGCGACCGTGTCCAGCGCGACGCCCAGGTTCGACGCGCCGACGTCGTCCAGCATCCGCCGTGCGTCCGAGGAGGTGTTGACCAGGTTCGATTCGACCCGCTGCAACGGCTCGAGCACGCATTCCAGTCCCAACCCGGATGCGTACTGCGCGATCTCGCCGATCGCGTCCACGGCGCGACGCCACCCGGCATCCCGCGGCTCGTCCTCGCGACCCCGTCCGGAGGTGAGGAACAGCATCCCCGCCCCCAGTTCGACCGCCAGCTGCGCCGCACGGCGGAAGGTCTTCCGGCTCTCTTCACGCTGCCTCGGGTCGGTCGAGGCGATGTTCACCGGGTACATCACCTGCTCCGGCGTGAAGCACGCGATCCTCATCCCGCGTCCCGCGGCGGCGTGACGGATGCTGCGGGCATCGGCATCCGTCATCCACCCGACATGCGCGTGCGGAGCGATGCCCCACAGCTCGATCGCCGTGCGGCCCAGGTCGGCGAGATCATCGAGGCAGCGCCGCAGAGGCAGGTGCTGGTAGGCGAAGTTCGATCCGGTGACCCGGTCGATCAACGGCGGGTGCGCGGTCACTTTCCGATCCCCTCCGACAGCCCCTTGATGAAGTAGCGCTGGCTGGCGAAGAAGAGCACGATCACGGGCAGTGCGGCCACGACCATGCCTGCGAACACCACCGGGTAGTCGGTGCCGTGCTTGCTCATCAGGCTGGTGAGCCCGACGGGCAGGGTCTGCACCCCGGTGCCGCTGGTGAACACCATCGCGAACAGGTACTCGTTCCAGGCGAACAGCACGTGCAGGATCACGGTCGAGATGATGATCGGCTTGCTCATCGGCAGCGTGATCCGCCAGAACGTGGTCCACCTGCTCGCACCGTCGACCTCCGCCGCCTCGTCCACCTCGCGGGGGAGGTCGATCATGTAGGCGCGGATCAGGAACGTCGTGAACGGGATGCGGAACGCCGTGTAGAGGATGAGCAGGGCCCAGAACGTGTTGTACAGCCCCATCGCCTGGAACATCCGCACCAGCGGGACGAGCGCGACGGCCGGAGCGAGCATGAGCCCACCGAGGATGATGCCCGAGACGGTGCGCCCGAACGGCATCCGAACGCGGGTGAGGCCGTACGCGGCCCAGGCGCTGATGAACACCGTCGCGATCGTGGAGGTCACCGTCACGAGGATGCTGGCCGTGAGGTAGTCGCTGACGCCGCGGTTCCACGCGTCGGCGTAGTTGCCCCAGTCGAGCTGCAGAGGCAGGGCGAACGGGTTGCCGAACAGCTCGGTGTTCGTCTTGAACCCGTTCAGCACCATCCACAGCAGCGGATAGGCCACGACGACCACCAGCGCGAGCAGGAACGACCAGACGAACAGGCGCCCGACGGCGCCGAGGAAACCCGTGCGGGTCATCAGAAATCCACCCTTCTGCGGCGCGTGTACCAGAGCTGTGCCAGTGCGACGGCGAGCGTCACCACGAAAATGACCGTCGCGATCGCGGCGGCATAGCCGAAGTCGTTGCGCACGAAACCGCTGCGGTACAGCCAGGTGGCGAGAACCTGAGTCGAGTTGTTGGGGCCGCCGCTGGTCATCACCATCACCTCGTTGAACACCTGGAAGGCGCCGGAGATGGTGACGATCACCATGAGGCCGGTCATCTCTCGGACGAGGGGCACGGTGACATGGAAGAAGCGCCGGATCGGGCCGATGCCGTCGAGCGACGCAGCCTCGTACAGCTCCGCGGGAATCCGCTGGATGGCGACGGCGAACAGCAGGGTGGAGTAGCCGAAACCCTGCCACTGGCTCATCGCGATGATCGCGACCATCGCCGTGGATTCCTGCCCCAGCCACGGCTGCGCGAGAGCGCCGACCCCCATGCCCTCGAGCAGGTGGTTGAGCATGCCCAGGCGCGGCTCGTAGATGAAGTAGAACAGCAGGCCGGCGACGGTGAGGGAGATTGCGGAGGGAACGAAGTAGATCGCGCGGAGCACCTTGCGCCAGCGGATGCTGCGCAGGCTCTCGATCATGGCTGCGAGCACCAGAGCGCCCGCCACCTGGAACATGATCGAGAGCAGCGCGTACAGCAGGTTGTTGCCGAGCGCGGTCCAGAACACCGGGTCGCCGACGAGCTTCTCGTAGTTCTCCAGCCCGACGAACTCGGAGGCCCCGGAGTAGATGTCCCACTCCTGCGTGGAGAACGCCAGGTTCTGCACGAGAGGCAGGTAGACGAACACGCCGAGCACCACCAGGGCCGGCAGCACCCACGCCAGCCCGACGATGCGCTTCAGCCAGCCGCGGCCCGCGGTCTTCGCGGGCCGCCGGTCGCGCCGCCCTGCCGTCACGAGCGTCTCGGTGACCGTGGGGGGCCGGCGGAAGCCGGCCC
>JAPSIX010000059.1:6419-10464 GCA_031178475.1 Microbacterium sp.
GGGCCCCCCCCCCCCCCCCCCCCCCGACTCGACGTCACTTGGCGTCGTCGTTCGCTGCGCGAACACTCTCGAGCACCTTCTCGGGGGTCGAGCTGCCACTGATCAGCGCCTCGCCTCCGGCCAGCCAGGCGTCGGCGACCTCGGGAACGGTGACCGTGTCGAGCCAGACGACGAGCTGCGATGCCTCGTTGACCTTCGTGATGCCCTCGAAGACGGCCTTGCTGGAGGTCTCCTCGGTGACGGCGTCGACGACGGCGCTGGGCTGACCGTAGGGAGGAGAGGACAGTGTCTTGGCGTTCGCGGGCTCGGTGACGAACTTCATGAAGTCGACGGCCAGTGCGGCCTGCGGCGACTTCGCGTTGATCAGGTAGCCCTCGGGAGACCCCTCGATGGCATCCGGGTCGCCTTCGGCGCCGTCCGGAACCGGCAGCGGGAAGATGCCGAAGTCGTCGACCGCCAGCTGCGAACCCTCGGCCGTGACGGTGTCGAACTCGAGGATCTCCTGGTAGTACATCGCGGCCCGGCCGCCGGCCAGCGCTTCCTGGGCCGTGGTGTACAGCACGCCGTTGGTGCCGGCGCCGGTGTCGGTGCATTCGTCGACGAGTGTCTTGAACTGCTCGAGGGCGAGGACGTACCCGTCGTGGGTCCATTCCGCCGTCTCAGGGTCGAAGTCTGCCTGGAGAACATCGGCGGGCACGTTATAGGCGAACAGCTGCTGCAGGTAGTGCAGAGCCGGCCAGCCGTCCTTGTTGCCGAAGGCGATCGGCTCATAGCCGGCCTCGCGCAGCGGACCGCACGCCTCGATGAGCCCCTCGAAGGAGGTGGGAACCTCGACTCCGGCCTTCGCGAAGGCGCTCTTGCTGTAGCCCATGAACTTGCCGTTGTTGTACAGCGGGATGCCGTAGTACTTGCCGTCGTACTGGAAGGCCTCCAGGGACGCCTCGCCGAAGCGCTCACCCCACTCGGTGTCCGGGGCGATGACCTCACTGAGGTCGGCGGCGAGGCCACCGTTGATGAAGTTCTCCGCCCAGTTGCCCGTCCACGTGAAGAAGATGTCGGGTAGTGCCTGGGATGCGGTGAGCGTCTTCGTCTTGTCCTTGATGGACTGGTCCGTCTCCTGGATCAGCTCGATCTCGACGTCGGGGTGCTCGGCCTCGTACGCCTTGGCGAGGTCGGAGAAGTACGTCTCCAGCGGTTCCCCGGCGAACTTCGTCAGAATCGAGAGCTTGCCCTCGTGGACGGGATCGTCTGCGACGTCCGCAGCGGGAGCGGGAGCACTGCCGCCACAGCCGGCGAGCGTGAGAGCGGTCGCCGCAGCGGTCGCTGCGATCGCGAGGATGCGTGTCGTGCGCATGGTCTGCCTCTCTGAGGGGGCGGTCCGCCTGCCGCGTTCGCGGCCACCGATCCGCCGTTGGATTGTCGGTGCATGCCTTGGCGGCGAGTGTAGCCCAAAATCTGGTACCGGTACCACCACCAACCCAAAACAATGTCAGAAGGCGGAACAACCGACGCGGTTTCAGGCAGAAGATTGACGCATCCGCCGACGTATGTCAGCATGATCCCGACCTGGTACCGGTACCACAACAGATCAGGGGCACAGGCGGCCCCTCGCGAAAGGATCAACGATGCTCGGCTTCGACGAGACCGCATTCCGAACTCAGACGGCCAGCGCCGTCGCCCTCCGCCCGCAGATCGAGCAGCTCGTGGACGACCTGCTCGCACGCGGCATCGACAACGTCCTGCTCGTCGGCGCCGGCGGCACCTACGCACAGATGTGGCCGTACGAGCTGCTCGCCCGTGAGCGCTCCGCGATGCCCATCCGTGCCGCAATCGCCGCTGAGCTCGTCGTGGCCGGCGACGCCCTGCTCGGCGAGCGGACCGCCGCCGTGTTCACGTCGGTCAGCGGCACCACCGAGGACGTGGTCACCGCCATCGAGTACGTCCGCGGCACCGGCGCGACCACGATCGCGTTCACCGGCTACGGCGACTCGCCCATCGCGCTCGGCGTCGATCACGCGCTGATCTCCGAGCCGAAGACCTGGCCGTTCGACATGCAGCTGCTGCTGCTCGTCGGCCGGATCCTCGAGCGGCGCGGAGAGTTCGACGGCTACGCCTCGCTGGCTGACGAACTCGTCCACCTGCCCGAGGCGCTCGTCGCCGCCGCGCAGCAGGCCGAACCGGTCGCGGCGGCATTCGCCGAGGCGCACAAGGACACCGACTACCACTTCCTCATCGGCGGGGGACCGCTCTGGGCGTTCACCTACCTCTACTCGATGTGCATCCTCGAAGAGATGCAGTGGCTGCGGACCACCCGTGTGCACAGCGCCGAGTTCTTCCACGGCTCGCTGGAGCTGCTCGAGGAGGACACCTCGGTGATCATCTTCCAGGGGGAGGACCGCACGCGCCCGCTCACCGACCGGGCCGAGGCGTTCGCGAAGCGCATCTCCAACGACGTGACCGTGTTCGACACGCGCGATTACGCCCTGGAGGGTTTCAGCCCCGAGAACCGTGCGCTGATCGCGCCGATCGTGCTGGACACCGTGATGGGGCGCGTGAGCAAGCACCTCGAGCGCGTGCGCGACCACTCGCTGGACCTGCGGCGCTACTACCGCGTCATGGCGTACTGAGCGCGGGAGGACGACGATGCGAGTGCTCGGATTCGGTGACAACATCATCGACCGTTTCCTGGACCGCGCGGTCGAGTACCCCGGGGGAAACGCCGTGAACGTCGCCGTGTACGCGCACCGCCTCGGCGCCGACGCCGAGTACCTGGGGGTCTTCGGAGACGACGAGCGCGCGCGATTCCTGCGCTCGTCCATCGAAGACGCCGGAGTGCCGACCTCTCGCAGCGTCACCCGCAGGGGGGAGTCGGGGGTCTCCTCCCTGCGGGTCGTCGACGGCGAACGCGAGTTCCTCGGCTGGAACGGCGGTGGAGTCACCGTCAGAGAGCCGATCGATCTGGACGACGGGCGAGAAGAGTACGCCGCCGGCTTCGACATCGTGCACTCCAGCGTGTACTCGCGCACCGAGGCGCAACTGCCCCGGCTGCGGCGGCACGACGTGCTGGTGAGCTACGACGTGTCGAGCGAAGACGAGTTCCGGACTCCCGAGTACCTCGACCGCGTCGCCCCCTGTGCCGACCTGCTGCTGTTCTCGTGCGCGGGTCTCGATGAGGACGACGCGTTCGCCCTGCTCGACGACGCCGTCGCCCGGGGGGCCGGACTCGCGCTCGGGACAAGAGGAACGGACGGCGCCCTCGTCACAAACGGACGCGTGCGCGCCACGGCGCCCGCGCAGCCGATCCCTGCCGAGCAGCAGATCGTGGACACCATGGGATGCGGTGACGCCTTCCTCGCGGGATTTCTCGTCGCCCTGCACGGCGAGGGCTGGCGTCGCGATGTCATTCCCGATCGGCGTGCCCTCACCCGCGCGCTGGAAGCCGGTGCCGACGCCGCTCGCGACCAGTGCTTCGTGGAGGGGGCCTTCGAGCGGGGACGCCCGAGCGGCGAGCCGGTCCCGGCTAGCATGTGGTGAGCACCTGGAAGGGGGGCAGAGCGATGACGTCCGAGCGCTCCGCTCCGCCGACCATCTCAGAGGTCGCGGCCGAGGCCGGCGTCGGGCGCTCCACCGCCGCTCGCACCCTGGGCGGCTACGGGTACGTCAGCCCGGAACTGCGCGAACGGGTTCTCGCCGCCGCCGAGCGGATCGGCTACCGGGCGAACGCGCTGGCGCGCAGCATGTCGACGGGCGTGAGCCACACGATCGGCGTGATCGTCGCCGACATCGCGAACCCGTTCTTCGGCGGGGTGGTGCGGGGCATCTCCGACGCCGCACACGCGCGCGGGTTCGACACACTCGTGATCAGCACCTATGAGGATCTGACCGAGGAGGTGGCGGCGACGAACGTGCTCATCGACAAGCGAGTCGACGGCATCATCGTCGCGTCATCGGCGCTGGATGCCGGATCCGCCGGGCACCTGGAACAGCCTCGCGACCACGGCATCCCCGTCGTCCTCGTCGACCGCGCGGTACCGGGACTCGACCT